>JALOSO010000065.1 GCA_025458385.1 Paracoccaceae bacterium
TCCCCACTGCTGCCTCCCGTAGGAGTCTGGGCCGTGTCTCAGTCCCAGTGTGGCTGATCATCCTCTCAAACCAGCTATGGATCGTCGGCTTGGTAGGCCTTTACCCCACCAACTACCTAATCCAACGCGGGCTAATCCCTCGGCGATAAATCTTTCGTCCGTAGACCGTATCCGGTATTACTCCCAGTTTCCCGAGGCTATTCCGAACCGAGGGGCATATTCCCACGCGTTACTCACCCGTCCGCCACTAGCCCCGAAGGGCCCGTTCGACTTGCATGTGTTAGGCCTGCCGCCAGCGTTCATTCTGAGCCAGGATCAAACTCTCAAGTTGAAATGTCCCGAAAGACATATCCTTGACGTCGAACCTTCGCACATCTGCCTGCATCCCCGTCAGAGAATACAGGTCTTGACAATTCATGTGCTCAAGATTGTCGAAACAACCAAGAACCCACAAACCGTGAAGCTTTCACCAAGATCATCGGGCCTAAACCCTACCTGGCCGATATGCAAACAGTCAAACGCCGATCGCGCCCAAACCGCCCACATATCCCTTCATTCGTTCAGTTTTCAAAGAGCAGGGACGCAAAACAACCGATCCGCCAAAACATTTGGCGCGACCTGCTGCCTACCTCCAGAAGTCTTGCGGTGATCTCTGCCACCGCCCCCTTCGCTGCCGTTCCGCGTTGCCGCATCCCTTCGCTTCGGTGAGGCGGTGTTTACGTCCGCCCCCGGATGGCCGCAAGAGGAAAAATGAGGCCATTTGCGAAATTCTGCGGATAACCGCGCGGGCTGCCGCGGAACCCCAATAAACATTGGGCTTCCCGTGCCGCCGAGGCCATCAGTGACCCTGCGTCAGGCCCGCCTTACAGCGTCATTTCATGCGTGATCCGCCCGCCGCAGACCGTCAGCGCGATTCCCGTCTGCCCCAGCATGTCGGTTGGCACCCCTTCGACATCGCCATCGATCATCACCAGATCCCCCGCCAGCCCCGGCATCAGGCGCCCCGTCACATGTTCGCGGTGCGCGGCCCAGGCCCCACCGCTGGTATAGGCCTCCAGACTGTCGATCAGGGACAACCGCTCATCCGCGCAATCCTCGGCAAAAGGTTGGCGCGTGACGGCTGCCTGCAGGCCGCGCATGACCGAGACATCCGTCACCGGCCAATCGCTTGCATAGGCCACATGTGCCCCCGCGTCGCGCAAGCTGCGCCACAGGTAAGCATCGCGCCAGCGGTCGCGCGCGTAAATCCCCATGCTGGGCATCAACGGGAAATCCATCACGCCCGGCGGATGCGGCGGCTGCAGGCTGGCCACGATGCCATGTGCGGCAAGGCGCGGAATGTCAGCCCGCGAGATCAGTTCGATATGTTCGATCCGATGGCGGCTGTCGCGCACGCCATTGGCCGCTTGCGCCGCGGCATAGCCATCAATCACCGTGCGCACCGCCCCGTCGCCGATGCAATGCACGGCCATCTGCAGGCCCATCTTGTCAATGGTCGTCGCAATCTGGTTGAACCGCGCGGGGGGAAACAGCGGTTCAGACCGGTGCCCCGGCTGATCGTGGTAATCCTCCAGCTGAAACGCCGTGCGGCTGTCCACCACGCCATCCATGAACATCTTCACAAAACCGCAGGTCAGCCATTCGTCATTATACGCGCGCGTCATCGCTTCGGCGCGCGCGAGTTCTGACAACTCCATATGCGGCTTGAAGTGGAACGGTACCTTCACGCGCGCCAAAAGCTCCCCCTCTGCCTGAATGCCGCGCAGCAATTCCAGCGTGAAACGGTTGCCGTCCATGTTCACCATGGATGTGATGCCATGCGCCGCGCAATGCCGCAGGCCCGCCTTCACCTTTGCCCGGTCAATCGCCAGTTCCGCATCCGTCGGCCATGGGTCAGGCTCCGCCCCCGTCGCAATCCCAAGGTTCAGCCGCGCCTCGCCGCCCAAGGCGATCACTGGCGCAAACGCCTCGAACTCACGCAATTCCCCAGACGCAAGGCCATCAGGCCCCATCACCACCTCATGCCCGCGCGGCATCAGCGCGCCCTGCAGGATACCCGCCGCCCGCAGCGCCGCCGTATTGGCCCAGACCGTGTGGTGATCCGGCGCCATCAAGGCCAAAGGGCGGTCCGGGCAGATGGCATCCAGATCGGCCCGTGTCGTCGCATGCCCGAACAGATCATAAGACGCGCCTTGCGCCATCAGCAGCGGCGCAGCCTGATTTTTCGTCGAAAAATCGTGAACCGCCCGACGCAGCGCATCCGCCCCATGCACCCCGCCCAGTTGCAGATGCGCCAGCTCTGCCCCGCCCAGAACCAGATGCAAATGGCTTTCCACAAACCCCGGCAGCACCGACCGACCGCGCGCATCAATCATGCGCGTCAAAGGCCCGGCCAAAGCCTCTACCTCTGCCCGCGTGCCCACCGCCAGAACCCGGCCATCCGCAATCGCCACCGCCGCGGCCCGCGGCTGTGCAGGGTTCATGGTGATGACCCGGGCATTGGTCACGATCAGGTCGGCGTTCATCGGGTGTCCTTTGTCATTTCGTTCATCAAGCCTTGTCATTGGTCAGGCGTCAAGCGAGGCGACCCACAGCCAAAAACCTTCGGAAATTTTTGCAGACTTGTTCGAAACAGTTTGAATCAGCCCCCGGCCATCTGGCACAGCAACTCAAACATCACCGATGCCCCCAGATAGGCTGTCCCCCCCGACGGATCGAACGGCGGCGACACCTCGACCACATCCGCCCCCACGATCCGCACGCCTTCAAGCATCCGCACCACCTCAAGCGCCTGCCACGCATTCGGCCCGCCCCATTCCGGCGTGCCTGTGCCCGGTGCCACCGACGGATCAACAAAGTCGATGTCATAGGTGACATAGGTGTCACCTGACCCCGCCCGCGCGCATGCCTCGGCCATCACATCTGCAAAACCGCGTTGCCAGACCTCGGCCATGCTGATGATGCGCAAACCGACGCTGGCTGCAAAATCCCAATCCTCGCGGTCATAGGCCGTGCCCCGGATGCCGATCTGTGTTACCCGCGCAGGGTCAATCAGCCCTTCTTCCACCGCCCGGCGGAATGGCGTGCCGTGGGTGTACTTCGTGCCGCCGAAATAGCTGTCGAACAGGTCTGTGTGGCTGTCAAACTGGATCATGCCCAAAGGCCCGCCCTTGGCCAGCGCCCGCAGGATCGGCAGGGTGCACAGATGGTCGCCCCCACCTGTCAGCGGCCTGACCCCTGACGCACGCACGCGGGCATAAAACGCCTCCATCCGCGCCATCGTGTCCATCAGATCGCCCGGATTGGGCGCCACATCCCCAAGATCCGCACAGCGCGCGGCCTCAAACGGCCGCACCCGCGTCACGCCGTTCTCTGCCCGGATCATCGTCGATGCATCCCGCAGGCCCCGTGGCCCATGCCGTGCACCCGCCCGGTTGGTCGTGCCACCATCCCAGGGTGCGCCGATCAGGCCGATCTGCACCTGCGCAAGGCGCGGATCGTCCAGCCCCACATGCGGCAGGCGCATGAACGTGGGAATTCCGGCGAAACGCGGCAGGTCAAGGCCCGACACCGGTTGAAACGCTGCATCTGTCATGTTCTTTGCCTTCTCGTCCGCAAATCTGCTGTTCTGGCCCCCTGTCTGGCCATGATTTCATCGGGTGTCTGCATCGCCTGCGACGCATGACTGCGGGAAAACCGCCAATCCGCTGTGCCGGTCTTGCGCAACCTCTTGACCGGGGGCTTGCGGGCGCGTCTAACCAGCCTGAAGCGGCCCGGTCAGGCGCCGCACATGGAGAGCCCGATGTTCAACAAGACCGATGCCACGACTGCCCCGACGCCTGCCCCCGCCCGACCCGAGCGCAGCACGCCAAGCGGCAAGTCCTCGGTCCTGGGGGCAGATCTCAAGATCACCGGGGAAATAACGTCGGCGGGGAATATCGAGGTGCTGGGCGATGTTGATGGCACCATCACCGCGCATGGCCTTTTGGTCGGCGCCGAGGGCAAGGTGACAGGCATTGTCACGGCGGAAACGGTTGAGGTGAAAGGGCGGCTTGACGGCAAGGTGGCCAGCAAGACCTTCTCGCTCCGCTCGACCGCCGCTGTTGCGGCCGATGTCACCTATGCCGCCATCGTGATCGAAAGCGGTGCGACGATCGAAGGCCGGTTTACACTGAAAAAGGCGTGATGCAGGCAATGTCTGGTGCAGGCAGCAGCGATGCAGGCTGACCCCGGCGATCTGATCCGGCGGCAGGACAGCGGGCATGTCGCCCTGATCACCCTGAATGATCCGGGCAAGCTGAATGCCCTGTCGCTGGCCATGCTGGACCGGCTGCAGGCGGAACTTGCCGTCATTGCCAAAGACCCCGCCGTGCGCGTGGTGATCCTTGCCGGCGCGGGAAAGGCCTTTTGTGCCGGGCATGACCTGCGCGAAATGCAGGCAGCGCGCAACGCCACCGATGGTGGTGCTGCGGCCTTTGCCGACCTGTTCACACGCTGTGCGCGCCTGATGCTGGCCATCACGGCGCTGCCACAGCCCGTCATTGCACAGGTTCATGGCATCGCCACGGCAGCAGGGTGCCAACTGGTGGCAAGCTGCGATCTTGCCGTAGCCGCCGAAAACACGCGTTTTGGCGTCAACGGCGTGAACATCGGCCTGTTCTGTTCCACCCCCATGGTCGCCCTGACCCGCAACATCCCGCGCAAGGCCGCGTTCGAGATGCTGACGACGGGCGAATTCATCGATGCCCCCCGCGCGCAATCGCTGGGCCTGATCAACCGCATTGCAACCGATGATCTGGCCACCGAAACCATGACGCTTGCCCAGACCATCGCCGCCAAACGCACCGCCGTGGTGCGCATGGGCAAGGCCGCGTTCTATGCGCAGGCCGAGATGGACCTTGCCGCAGCCTATGCCCATACTGGTGCAGTGATGGTGGATAACCTTGCCTTGCCCGAAACGGGCGAAGGCATTGCCGCCTTCATTGAAAAGCGCAAACCAGACTGGCGGGATTAGCCTTCAAAGGAAGCCCCGCTTTGACAAACGCCGGGGTTGAGCGGGAACAGACGACCCTCCAGTGGAGGGTCGGCCCCGCTCATGGCGCTGCGTCTCAGCAAGACCGCATCACGCAAAAGTCCACAGAGGGCGGCCCCCGACCGGGTGGGGGCTTTAGCCCCCGCCAAGGGGCGGGCGGGGGCTGCCCGGGGGCTTTGGGCCCCCGGGGGTGTGGGTAGAACCGGCATCACGCGCCAAGCGCGATGGCGCTTGCCGGACCCAAGGGCAAGATTGGACGGGCGCTTCCGTCCGTGTGAATCTTGCTCTACTTCCCCCTTTACAGCCGGTAAATCCCCCGGAACTTCGCCTCCAGATAATCCAGCAATGGCCCTTCATGCGGCGCGAACCCGCAGGCGCGCTCCACCACCTCGCGCGGTGCATAAAGCCCGCCGTGGGTTTGCAGGTGGTTGCGCAGCCAGCCCGTTGCTGCCGATGTATCACCCTGCGCCAGTTGCTGATCCAGATCAGGCACCGCCGCGCGCAGTGCGGCGTGCAAGCAGCCTGCGTAGACATTGCCAAGCGTGTAGGTCGGGAAATACCCGAACAACCCCACTGACCAATGCACATCCTGCAACATGCCATTTGATGGCTTGTCCACTGCCACCCCGAAATCCGCAAGGAACCGGTCGTTCCACGCCGCTTCCAGATCACCCACCGCCAGATCGCCCCGGATCAGCGCACGCTCCAGATCAAAGCGCAGCATGACATGCAGATTGTAATGCACCTCGTCGGCTTCCGTACGGATGTAGCCTGTCTGGGCCCGGTTCACCGCACCATAGAATGCGTCTTGCGCGATGCCAAAGTCGCCAAAGGCCGCAACCATCTTGCCATGCAGCCAGCCCGTAAACGCCGCACTGCGCCCCAACTGGTTCTCATAAATCCGGCTTTGGCTTTCGTGCACGCCCATCGACACGCCGTTGCCCAAGGGCGTCAACAGATAGGCCTGATCGATCCCAAGCTCATAGCAGGCATGACCCACCTCATGGATCGTCGAATAAAAGCAGTTGAAGGGATCGGTTTCACTGACCCGTGTCGTGATCCGCGCATCATTCCCCGCGCCAGAACTGAACGGATGCACCGCAAGGTCCAGCCGCCCGCGTGTCCAGTCATAACCAAAGGCCGTTGCAAGTTCGCGCGCAACGGCCAGTTGCCCTGCCTCGGCAAAGCGGCCCGTCAGGGCCTTGGGCTGATGGCTTGCCCCCAGCACCGCCGCGCGCAAGGCCACCAGACGCGGGCGCATCCGGTCGAACATCGCCGCAAGGCTGGCCCCGCTTTCGCCCGGCTCATAATCATCAATCAGCGCATCATAAAGGTCACCCCCCTGCGCCAGACAAGCCGCCTCTTCACGCCGCAACGTGACGACCTGCGCCAAGGTCGGCAGAAACGCCGCCACATCATCTTGCGCCCGCGCCTCGGCCCAGATGCCCTGCGCCATGCTTGTGACCCGTGCAAGTTCCTGCGCCAAGGCCGCCGGCACTTTTGTCGCCCGGTCAAAACTCCGCCGGATCAGCCGCAGTTGCGCCGCCTCAACCTCCGTCCTGCCTTCCGCCGCTGCCAGCCAGTCGCCTACGCGCCCGTCCGTGCGCCGCGCATGCAGCACCCCCTCGATCGCCGCCATCTCTTCGGACCGTTGCGCCGCCGCCCCGCGCGGCATCACCGTTTCCTGATCCCAGCCCAGACGCCCGGCAATCTGCGCCAGCGCCTCGGTCTCGCGCTGAAAAGCCATCAGGGCCAGATATGCGGCTGTCATACTGTGCCCTTTCGGATTGATCCTGCCACGGGATATCGGGTCAGAAACCGCGCGCGGATCACCAGCACCCACAGCAGCACCGCACCCAGCTGATGCGTGATTGCCACATGCGGATGTGCCACGGTCAGCACAGTGACGATGCCGATGGCCATCTGCACCACAAGCATCGCCATGACCGCGTGAAACGCAAGACGCGTGCTCGCATGCACCGATTTGCGCCCGCGCAGCCAGACCACCACGCCGAATGCGAACAGCAGGTAGCCCGACATGCGGTGAATGAACTGCACCAGCCCGGCATTTTCAAAGAACGCATGCCAGACCGCCTTTGCGCCCCCTGCACCATCCGGCACATAGAATGCATCCGCCGGAAAGAACGTCTCGCCCATCAGCGGCCATGTCGGGAAATAGCGCCCGGCATCAATGCCCGCGACCAGGGCCCCCAGCAGGATCTGCAGAAAGCTGAAATGCATCAGCCCGGTTCCCAGACCAAACAGCCGCGCCTCACCCGCCCGGCGGGCCTGCAACAGATCAGCCTCGCTGCGCCCCAGCAGCAGCACGAACCAGGTGATGAAGCCCAGAATGACAAAGGCAAGGCCCAGATGGGTGGCCAGCCGATAGGATGCCACATCCAGCCGGTCGCCCGAAAGGCCTGACGAGACCATCCACCAGCCGATTGCCCCCTGCAAGCCGCCCAATGCGCCGATCAGCAACAGCTTGCCCGTCCAGCCCGCAGGCACCTTGCGGGCTACAAGAAACCCCGCCAGCCCAACCGCCCAGACCAGCCCGATCAGCCGCCCCAGTTGCCGGTGCCCCCATTCCCACCAGTAGATCACCTTGAACTCGGCCAGCGTCATGCCCTTGTTCTGCAACTGATATTCCGGGATCGCCTGATATCTGGCGAATTCGGCAGCCCAGGCCGCGTCGTTCAAAGGCGGCACCGCCCCTGTCACCGGCCGCCATTCGGTGATCGACAGGCCACTGTCCGTCAGCCGCGTCAGGCCGCCCACGGCAATCATCACCACAACCAGCGCAAAAAGCAGCATCAACCACCGGCGGATCGCCTTGCGCGCGCCACCGCCACCCGCCGCGATCATGCCACCTGCTGGCACGGCCGGCGCATGGGTGGCGTCAACCTCTTCAAAGATACTGCGCTTGGTCGCCATCTGCTTGTCTGTCCGTGATCCGCCTGTTGCGCCTAAGGGTAGGCGGCTGCCCGCCCCGCTTCAACCCCGCATCACACAAAGGCACCGCACGCCGCAGATTGCGGCAGTGCCCCGGCAAACCTGCGGCAAAGCTGTGGAAAAGCCGCAAAATGCAAGGTAATCACTGCTCGCCCTGCGACTGATCCCTGTGGTAAGGTCCCGTCCGGGGGTTTTCGTGTAAAGGATGCTTGCGATGAATTCCGTCGCCGCACAATTGCCGCTGCCCGGCCCGCTGCACCGGCCTGACCTTGCCCCGCAACCTGTTACGGGGACGCAGCCTACCGGTGCGCCTGGCACCAGGCCAACAGCGCCGGCAGCGCCGCCGCCCGCAGCCCCCCCTGCCCCATCAGACCGCGCGCCATCCACCCGGCCCAACCCGCCCTTTGCCGTTGGCGGTCAATCCCCCGGATACGGCCTGCCGCAAGGGGCGGAAGCCGCGGCCATGCCCGGCCCCGCGCCCGACGCATTCCCCGCGCTGCGCTTTGCCGATCCATTGCCCAACCTGCCAGAGCTTGATCTGCCTGCCAAAGCAGCCGCCTACCGCGAGGCGCTGAACTTCCTGCGCTGACCCGGCCCCGGCAGGGGACAAAGGCTGCGTCAATTGCCAGCCAGCACCGCCGAAACAGGGGCAAGCGCGATGGTCGAGGCGCGCCCCTCGATCGTCCATTCCAGCAGCGCGGCCAGCGTTTCGGGCCGCAAGGTGCCGACAACCATCGCCGTGCCTTCCTGTGCGGCCTTGAACGCCGCGCGGTCCAGATAGCGCCGCATGACCGGCACATCCTCGCCCTCGGCATCGATCTGACGAAAGACCATGGCCGTCGCAAGGCCTTCGCGCCGCGCCACCTGATCCGCCGCATTCAGACCGCGATCCCAGGTCAACAGTCCACGCCCCTGTGCGGCCAGAATCGGCACCAGTTGCGTCGACAGCGGGCGATCATTCTGAAATGCCCCCGCTGCGCTGTCGATCACAGCCACCGCTTCGGGCAGCACCCGCGCATGCGCCTCAAACGTCTGTTCCAGATCAGCCGGGGTTGCGCCTGCCGGAATGCCGCTGGCCAGCATCACCACCTCTTTGCCCCCCGCCCGGTACAGCGCCGCATGGCTGGCCGCATCCGGCGAAAGCGGATCAACAACGATGCTGACCGGAAAAGGCAACGCCGCCACGGCCTGCCGGTCAATCGCGGCATCCCCCGTGTCGATCAGCAACACCGCGAACAGCGGCTTTGCATCCGGATTGGCAAAGGCCGCCGCAAACTGCGCCAGCGCCCGGTCATCGGTCAGGCTCACCTCCGGCAAGGGCGCCACCTCGGCCAGGGCCGGGGCCGTGCCCACCTGCGGCAAACGTTGCCCCGGGCCATCCCCACCTTCCAGCGGCAACCGCGCCGCTGCCGGCAGGGTAGACCCGCCCGCCGTCCCCAGTGGCTGGTCCGGCTGCAGCGTTGACGGGCCTTGTTCAACCTCAGGGATTTGCGGGGCATCCGGTGCCTCGGCAACCATGGCAGGATCCGGCGCATCCGCGCTGTCGGCCGCCACAGGTGGCGTGACAGGTTCCGGCTCAGTCACCGGCGCCGGGATCACCGGTGAGGCCGGGTCGGCAACCGGTGCCGCAACCACGGCCGGGCTTGCCTCCGGTTCCGGCAATGCCGGCACCTCTGGCACCGCAGCCGCATCCGTGCCGGTTTGCGCGGGCGGTTCTTCCGCAGGGATCAATAGCTGTGCCGGATCCGCAAGGATTGCCTCTTCCTCTGGCGTCAGGGGCGGCGGCGGTGGCAAGTCAGGCTGGCCCGGTGACGGATCACCTGCCGGCACGGCGGCAGCGGGCGGCACCTGCGGATCAAGCAAGGCCACGGTATCGGTTGCAGGGCGTGTTGCCACTGTCCCACTTTCGGCAGCACCCGCCCCTTGCAGCACCTGCGCCGGGCCTTCCGTCAACGTGGTCTGCGGCTGCAGATCCGGAACCGCGGCCGGGCTTTCGGCGATGGCTGCCGTGCCTGCGGCTGGCGGCGCAGAAACCGCGGCCACATCGGCCGCCGCCATGTCCGATGCAACCCTGGCCCCGCCCGAAATCTCTGGCCCGCTTGCCGCACTGGCGGCCCCTTCAATGGCATCCGTAGTCCCGGCCAAGGCCCCTTCCGGCGTGACGGCCGTTGCCGTCTGCGGGGGCGCCGCAACCGCAACCTCTGCGTCATCCGCAACCGGCCTATCTGCAACGACCGCGTTTTCCGCAACCGGCGCATCCGCAACCTCCGCAGGCCGGACCTGCACCGCCGCTGCACCTTCGGCCACCTCCGGCACCGGTTCTGCCACCGGCCCACCGGGTGCCGATGCCTGTGAAACGATGATCAAGGTCAGTGCCGCGACCACGCTTCCCGTCGCGACCCCCCCCAGAAACTTGCGCATGCCTGCCATCTTGCCCGCCCTTCGCCAGCACTTTGCCGGCCCTGCCACGTCGCCGCGCACCAACCACAAGGTCGCCACCCGGCTGTCAATCGTCATGCCCTCAGACCCGCTCTGGCGTCGGTTTGACTTGACGCTCCCCTGCCGGTCTGCCCATGTATAGCCCGATGCGCGCGCGCAATCACCCCCAAACCGTCAGGCCCGGCCCAAGATGTTGCTTCTGATCGACAACTACGACAGCTTTACCTACAACCTTGTGCATTATCTGGGCGAACTTGGCGCCGATATCCGCGTTGTCCGCAATGATGCCATGGATGTGCAGGCTGCCATGGCCTTGCGCCCCTCGTCCATCGTCCTCTCCCCCGGCCCTTGCGATCCCTCCTCCGCCGGTATCTGCCTGCCCCTGACCATGGCCGCCGCCGAGGCCCGCATCCCCCTGCTGGGCGTCTGCCTTGGCCATCAGACCATCGGACAGGCCTTTGGCGGCAATGTCGTGCGCTGCCATGAGATTGTGCATGGCAAGATGGGCACGATGCACCATGCAGGCCAAGGCGTGTTTGCTGGCCTGCCCTCACCCTTTGCCGCCACGCGCTATCACTCCCTGATCGTGGACCGCGCCTCCCTGCCCGCCTGCCTTGAACCCACCGCCTGGCTGGAGGACGGCACCATCATGGGACTGCGCCACAAGACCTTGCCGATCGAAGGCGTGCAGTTCCACCCCGAAAGCATCGCCTCCGAACACGGCCATCAGCTGTTGCGCAACTTCCTTGATATGGCGGCCCTCCCCGCATGAGCGACGCGCTGCGCCCCCTCATCGGCATCGCCGCCGAACGCCCCCTGACCCGGGCCGAGGCCGAAACCGCCTTCGCCACCTTCTTTGAGGGCACCGCCACACCCGCCCAGATGGGCGGCTTCCTCATGGCCCTGCGCACGCGCGGCGAAACCGTGGATGAATTCGCCGCCGCCGCAACCGTCATGCGCGCCCGCTGCAACCCCGTGCGCGCGCCCGAAGGCGCCATGGACATCGTCGGCACCGGTGGCGATGGCAAGGGTACCCTCAACATCTCCACCGCCACCGCCTTTGTTGTTGCCGGTGCGGGCGTCACTGTCGCCAAACACGGCAACCGGAACCTCTCGTCCAAATCCGGTGCCGCCGATGCGCTGACCGAACTTGGCCTGAATGTCATGGTCGGCCCCGATGTCGTTGAACGCTGCCTTGATCAGGCCGGCATCGGCTTCATGATGGCTCCCATGCACCACCCCGCCATCCGCCACGTCATGCCCGCCCGCGCCGAACTCGGCACCCGCACCATCTTCAACATCCTTGGCCCGCTGACCAACCCCGCAGGCGTCAAACGCCAACTGACCGGCGCCTTCTCCCCCAAACTCATCCGCCCCATGGCCGAAACCTTGGCTGTGCTCGGCACCACCCACGCCTGGCTTGTCCACGGTGGCGACGGTTCCGACGAACTCGCCATCAGCGCCACCAGCAAGGTCGCCGCCGTGGAAAACGGCCAAGTCACCGAATTCGACATCCACCCCGAAGACGCTGCCCTGCCTGTCCACCCTTTCGAATCCATCATCGGCGGCACCCCGTCCGAAAACGCCGCCGCCTTCCGCGCCCTGCTGGACGGTGGCCCCGGTGCTTACCGCGATGCCGTACGCCTCAACGCCGCCGCCGCCCTGCTGATCGCTGGCCGCGTCAGCACCCTGCCCGACGGCGCGCGCATGGCCGCGGAAAGCATCGACAGCGGTGCCGCCAAGGCCAAGGTTGCCGCCCTTGTCAAACTGACCAACGCCTGAACCTTACCGCTACACCTTTCAATGTCGTTCAAATATCCTGCGGGGGTCCGGGGGTGCAAAACCCCCGGGGCCAGCCCCAAGAACCACCGAAAGCCCACATGACCACCATCCTCGACCGCATCAAAACCTACAAACTCGCCGAGGTCGCCACCCGCAAGGCCGCCCGCCCGCTTCCCGTGGTCGAAGAGGCCGCCCGCGCCGCCCCTGCCCCGCGCGGCTTTCACCGCGCCCTGCAGGCCGCCAGCACGCAAGGCTACGGCCTGATTGCCGAAATCAAGAAGGCCAGCCCTTCCAAAGGCCTGATCCGCGCCGATTTTGATCCCCCCGCCCTTGCGAAAGCCTATCAGGACGGCGGCGCCACCTGCCTGTCCGTGCTGACCGATACCCCCAGCTTTCAGGGGGCCGACGACTTCCTTTTGCAGGC
>JALOSO010000066.1 GCA_025458385.1 Paracoccaceae bacterium
ACGCCCGGTTCCCAAGCCCCCCTTCCCAAACGCATCGTCATTTTCGCAGATGGCACCGGCAACGCCTTTTCCACGCAGGAATCCAATGTCTGGCGGCTGTATCAGGCGCTCGACAAGACAGGGATCAAGACGGGCACGGGTGATCTTCCCCAGATCGCCCGCTATATCCCCGGCGTCGGCACCTCCAGCCGCACCTTGATCCGTTTGCTTGATGGCATCACCGGCTATGGCGTGCCCGCAAATGTGCGGCACCTTTATCGCTTTGTCTGCATGAACTGGAACCCCGGCGATCAGATCGTGCTGTTCGGCTTCAGCCGGGGTGCCTTTACCGTGCGCACGCTGGCCGCAATGATCCGCTTTCAGGGCCTGATGCCGCGCGCGATTGCCGCAAAGCGCGTGACCGAGGCCGATCTTGACCGCGCTGTCATGTCTGCATGGTTTGCCTACCGCGCCAAGACTGCGCCGTTTTATCTGCCGGGGAAGGGCATCCAGATGAACCCGCTGATCGCCCTGGCGCGTCAGCTGCGCGACGGGTTCATCAAGGCCAAACGTGCCGTGCTGGGCCAGCCCCAGCACAGCAAGATGGTCGCGGCGCAACCCGGCAGCCACGCGCCCTTGCAGGTGCCAATCGCCTTTATGGGCCTGTTCGACACGGTCGAGGCTTACGGCGTTCCCTCCGATGCCTTGCGACGCCATGTCAACTGGTGGCTTTGGCCCATTGTCTTTCGCAACCGCCAATGCAGCCCCATCGTCGCCGAGGTGCGTCATGCCCTGGCACTTGATGATGCGCGTCTGACCTTTCACCCGGTCCGCTTTGACATGGCCCCGCGCACAGATGGCCTGCCCACCCCTGCCGTGCAGGAACGCTGGTTTGCCGGCATGCATTCCGATATCGGCGGAGGCTATCCCGATGACGCCAATGCCATGGCCCCCTTGGCCTGGATCGCGGCCGAGGCCACAGGCCATGGCGTGACCTTCGATGCCGCTGCCCTGCAGGATTACGCCCGCCGCCGCTTTGACGCCGCCTCCATCCATGACAGCCGCCTTGGCCTTGGTCAGTTCTACCGCTATGCCCCGCGCATGGACATGGCAAGCGAAGGCACCGGTGCGCCGCCCGTGGTTGACCCGGCCGTCATGACCAAAATCACCACCGGCGTTGATGGTTATGCCCCCCTGAACCTGCCCGCCGACATGGTGATTGCCGACGGCGGCACCCACAACCTGACCCATGATCGCGCCGCCGCTGCGCGCACGGCCAGGCTGGTCAGCTGGCGCAAGGCGACCAATGCCGCGACCATCCTGTGCCTGATGGGCCTTGCCTTCATCGCAGTTACCCCGCTGTGGCAGGCCCGCCTCGCCCCGCCCGACCCTGCCTGGCTGACGACACTGAAATCACTTGCCGGGGCCACCGTGCCCTCCTGGACAGCGCGCATCTGGCAGGGCCTGCAAGCCCATTGGCAAACCAGCCTGACGCTGACGGGCCTGATTGCCGCAATCCACATGGTCAACCTGCGCCTTGCGGCCGCCATCCGCGATACGGCACGCGGCATCTGGAACTTTGCCCCGCCAGCCCTGTATTCTGCGCACCCCGCCACCAGCCAGACGGATTCGCATGACCCGCCCCATCCCGCAGACCATCGCAACCGAGATCGGCGCGACACCGGCACAGGTGACCGCCGCCATCGCCCTGCTGGATGAAGGCGCCACTGTCCCCTTCATCGCGCGCTACCGCAAAGAGGCGACGGGGGGCCTTGATGACACGCAACTGCGCAACCTTGCCGAACGCCTGACCTATCTGCGCGAAATGGAGGCGCGGCGTGCGGCCATCGCCACCTCCATCACCGAACAGGGCAAGATGACCGATGCCTTGGCCCTTCAGGTGGCCCGCGCCACCACCAAGGCGGAGCTTGAGGACATCTATCTTCCTTTCAAGCCCAAACGCCGCACCAAGGCGATGATCGCCCGCGAAAACGGCCTTGGCCCTTTGGTTGACGCCATCCTTGCCGACCGCCGCGCCGATCCTGCGGTGCTGGCAAAGGCCTATGTCACCGAAGCCCTGCCCGATGTGAAAGCCGCCCTTGAAGGCGCGCGCGACATCATCGCCGAAGGCCTTGCCGAACGCGCCGATCTGCTGGGCAGCTTGCGCGACCACATGCGCCGCACTGGCCGCCTGACCGCCACCGTGGTGGCCGGCAAGGAAACCGAAGGCGCGAAATTTTCTGACTATTTCGCCCATTCCGAACCCTTTGCCACCGCCCCGTCGCACCGCGTTCTTGCCATGCTGCGTGGCCGCAACGAAGGCATCCTGTCCGTTGATCTTGCCATCGATGCCGATGCCCCGCGCGGCCAGTCACAGGGCGAACGCGCCTGCGGGGCGGCCCTTCAGGCGGCCAGTCAGGGCGCAGGTGACGTCTGGCTGCGTGACGCCGCCGCATGGGCCTTTCGCATCAAGATCAAGACCAGCCTTTCCCTTGACCTCATGTCCGACCTGCGCGAGGCCGCCGAGGCCGAGGCGATCCGCGTCTTTGCCCGCAACCTCAAAGACCTGCTGCTGGCCGCCCCCGCAGGCGGGCGGGCCACCATGGGCCTTGATCCCGGCATCCGCACAGGCGTGAAGGTGGCCGTGGTGGATGGCACAGGCAAGGTGCTGGCCACCAGCACCGTCTACCCGTTCCAGCCCAAGAATGATCTGCGTGGCGCGCAGGTGGAACTTGCGCGCCTGATCCGCGCGCATGGCGTGGACCTGATCGCCATCGGCAACGGCACCGCCAGCCGCGAGACGGAAAAGATGGTCGCAGACATGATCGCCGCCCTGCCCGCTGGGCCGAAACCCACCAAGGTGATCGTGTCCGAGGCCGGCGCATCGGTCTATTCGGCATCCGAACTGGCGGCCAAGGAATTCCCCGAACTTGACGTTTCCTTGCGCGGGGCTGTCAGTATTGCCCGCAGATTGCAGGATCCGCTGGCAGAACTTGTCAAAATCGAACCTAAGGCCATTGGCGTGGGCCAGTATCAGCACGATGTGGATCAGTACCGCCTTGGCCGCAGCCTTGAGGCCGTGGTCGAAGATGCCGTGAACGCCGTGGGGGTTGATCTGAACACCGCCTCCGCCCCCTTGCTCGCCCGTGTGTCCGGCGTCGGCCCCGGTCTGGCCGAATCCATCGTGGCGCACCGCGATGCCAACGGGGCCTTTGCCACGCGCAAAGATCTGCTGAAAGTGCCGCGTCTGGGGCCAAAGGTGTTTGAACAGGCCGCAGGCTTTTTGCGCGTGACGGGCGGCAAGGAACCGCTTGATGCCTCCTCCGTACACCCCGAAGCCTATGATCTGGCGCGCAAGATCGTGGCCGCCTGCGGCCGCGATATCCGCAGCCTTATGGCCGAACCCGCCGTGCTGAAAACCCTTGATCCCCGCACATTCATCGACGCGCGCTTTGGCCTGCCCACCGTCAAGGACATTCTGGCCGAGTTGGAAAAACCGGGCCGCGACCCGCGCCCATCCTTCAAGACCGCCACCTTTGCGGACGGTGTGGATGATATCAAAGACCTTACACCCGGCATGAGCCTTGAAGGCACGGTCACCAACGTGGCCGCCTTCGGCGCTTTTGTGGATATTGGCGTGCATCAGGATGGACTTGTACACGTCAGCCAATTGGCCGACCGCTTTGTAAAGGACCCGCACGAAGTGGTGAAAGCAGGCGATGTGGTCCGCGTTCGGGTGACCGAAGTGGATGTTGCCCGCAAACGCATTGCCCTGACCATGCGCAAGGACAACGCCCCATCGGATGCCCCGCCAAAGCGTGACGCGCCGATAAAGGCCCTGCCAACCACCCCTGCCCAAGGCACCGCTTTCGGTGATGCGCTGCGCGGCGCGCTCAAGCGCTGACCGCCCGGCAAGCGCCAATTTTCTTGCAAGAAAATTGCAAAAATCTTCAAAGATTTTTGCCCGGAATTTTCGAAAATTCCGGTCCGATTTTTTCGAAAAAATCGGCTACGCCCCAACCTGCGGCGCAATCCGCCAGAACCGCCACATCAGCGCCGTTGCCGCCACCAGCAGGCCAATCACCAGCCCGCCCCAGACACCACCGCCGCCAAGCCCCAGATGCAACCCAAGAAACCAGCCCGCCGGAATGCCAACGCCCCAATAGCTGACTGCCGCAATCACCATGGGTACCCGCGTATCGCGCAGCCCCCGCAGCAGGCCCATCGCCATCACCTGCCCTGCATCCACCATCTGGAACAGCGCCGCCACCACCAGCAGCACCGTGCCATAGGCCACCACCGCCGCCGCCTCTGGGTTCGCCTTGTCCAAAAACAGCCCGATCAACCATTCCGGAACCGCCAGAAACAGCACAATCCCCAACAGCCCCACGGCAAAAGACATCGCCAGCGCCGCCTTGGCCCCATCCCGCAGGCCCCGCGCATCGCCCGCGCCATCGGCACGCCCAGCCCGCAAGGTGGCTGCATTTGCCAGCCCCACATGGAACATGAAGATCAACGAGACGACTTCCATCGCTATCCCATGGGCCGCCAACTGCACCTTGCCGATTGTCCCGATCATCAAAGCCGTCGCCACGAACAGACCCGCCTCGGCGACGCCCTGAATGCCAATCGGCCAGCCCAGCCGGAATACGCCCTTCAGCGCCGGAAGATCCGCCCGCCAGAACCGCTGCCACAGCCGGAACGGCGCCGCCGCCCGGTTCAAATGCGCATACAGCCCCATGAGCAGCAGGCTTGCCAGTTGCGTGGCCAATGTCGCAAGGGCCGCACCGGTCACACCCAGTTCCGGTGCGCCCCAGTTCCCGAAAATCAGCGCGTAATTGGCCGCAGCGTTCACAAACACGCCCGCGACCGTGACCCATAGCACCACCTGCGCCCGGTCGATGGCGGCAAGGAAACTTTTCAACGCCATCACGATCAGCGCCGGGATCAGCCCCAGCCCCGCCACGCGCATGTAATCCTGCGCGAGTGCCGCTACATCGGCATCCTGCCCAAGCGCCAGAAATATCGGCTCTGACCACCAGAAGAGCGGATACATCACCGCGCCATAGCCGATCGACAGCCAGATGCCCATGCGCGTATCGCGCCGCACCTGCGCCTCATCCCCACGGCCCAAAGCCGCCGCCACCATCGGCATCACGGCTTGGGCAAAGCCCGCGCCAAGGATGAAGATGATGAAAAACGATGAGGCCCCCAGCACCACGGCGGCCAGTTCCGTCACGCCATACCAGCCCAGCATGATCGTATCCGTCACATGCAAGGCCGATTGCGCAAGGTGGCTGCCCGCCAAGGGCAGGGCAAGGCGCAAGGTCTCGCGCGCATGGTCGGACAGGGGCATGGGGGTGGTCATGGCCCCCGGATACGCCCGCCGCCCCCGCAGTTCAAGACGATGCTCAGGCTTGCCATCGTCGCGGTGCGCGCAAAGGGGGCGCTCATCACTCCCCTGCCGGGTCGTTCTTCGCTTGGTCGCCGCAGCGAAGAACGACCCGGCAGGGGAGTGATGAGCATCCGCTGAAAAACCCAAATCGCCCTAAACCGCCAGGCGCAGCATCTGCAGCGCCACAATCACCACCACCGCCCCAGCCAGCAGTTCGATCAGGGGCAAGGCCCGCGCCAGCCGCCCGTCTGACAGGCCTGCAAGAACGCCCTCGCGCGACCAGACGGCCAATGTGGCGACGACCATGGTGACACTGGCGGTGCCCAGCCCCATGACGAAGGTGCCCAGCACCCCAGCCCCGGCGATGTCCATCTGCAAGGTCAGGATCAGCAGGAACAGGGCCCCCGAACAGGGGCGGATTGCAATGCCCGCGATCAGCGCCACCGTATCGCGCCATCCTGTCAGGGCCGAAACCTCGGCCATCGTCGGCCCGTGCGCATGGCCGCATGTGGCGCACACCTGATCCGGCTGATCGGCTTGTCCGGGGTTGTGTGGCCCGTGGCCTGCATGATGCGCGGTCTTACTGCCATGGGGGGGGTGGTCGTGGTCGTGCGCGTCATGATGGTGGTGGTGATGGTCGTGCTGGCCCTTTTCGTGACCATGGGCATGGTGATGATCCAGTTGCCCCGCCCGCGCGCGCAGGCCGCGCCACACCAGCCAAAGGCCGACACCAGCCACCAGCACGTGGCCCAGGGGTGTCATCACATCATCGTTCAGGCCCAGCACCCGTTCACGTGTCCACCCAAATATCCAGAAGAACCCGTAGACCAGCGCCACAGCGACGGCCGCTTGCGCAAGTGACGAGACAAGCGCAATCGCAACCAGCCGCGACAACCCGACACGCCGCGCCACACCATAACCGCCGATCAGCACCTTGCCATGGCCAGGCCCGACCGCATGCACAAAGCCATAGGTGAAACAGACAGTCAGCAAGGCTGCCAGCGCGCCGGCATCACCGGCCCGCACGGCGCGGATACCCTGCGCCATGGTGTTTTGCACGGCGCGTTGCTGGGTCAGCGCCCAGTCACCCATCGCCGCCAGCCCGCCAAAAGCCCACAGGGCCGTCAGCATCAGCACAATGGCAACACCCGAAAGCATCAGGGGGCGGCGCATGTGATCCGCACCTCTTCGGCATAGGCTGCACCGATCGCGGGATAGGCGATCTCGATGTCGGTATCCGCAGACATTTCCGCAAGGGCCGCCAGCAACTGCTCATCCGCGGCAGACCTGTCGGGGACAAAGACCTGAGCGGTGCAGTCATCGCGCCCGGTCAACACGGTTTGCCCCACCAGCATGTAGGCCGTGTAAAACCCGGGATCATAGACCTGCACCACCAGCGGATTGTCCGCCGTCATTGCAACCGGTGTTGTAAACCGGCGCAGATGGGTCGAGGTGATCTTGCCTTCTGCATAGCTTGCGGTCCAATCTTGCGGCCGCGACAGCGCCAATTCCGCCCCGCTTAGCAGCGCATAGGTATCCCCCGGGAAATCGGCATCCCATTGCATGTCAAAGCCTGACAAGGCTGCCACGGCATCTGGCGTCAGGATGCCGTCATAATCGGGATCAAGGCCACGGTCCTCAACGATCAGCAATGAAAAGAGATCATCATAAGTCCAGGAAAGACGAAGCGCCTCGGCCCGGCCTTCGGCGTCAAAGATCACCTCGACGGCCGCATCAATGAAGACATGCGGATGTGCAAGCACAGGGCCGGGGGCCGCCGACAGCAGGCCCACTGCAATCATCCAATGCCGCATTCTGCCCCGCCCTGCCCGATTGCCCGCCATCCGCGCAATCTAGGCGGCATTGGCCGCAGGGCCAAGGGCCGCCATGCCGTCCTCGGCACAAGTTTGCGTAAGCGGGCTGGCGGTTGCGTATCGCGTGGTGGCCATAGGCCGCACCGAAAAGGACAAGGGCGGCAGTTCCCAGCAACTGCCGCCCTTTTGGGGGATCAAATGGTCCGGGTTGAAAAGAACAGGTGTGAAAGCAGCCGATCAATATCTGCCTTCTATCTGGTCCGACATGCCGCCCGCATACCCCAAATGCGGTATAACCACCAAAATTTACCACACGATCAGAAACCCGCGCCTGCGATCATGCGCTTGACCTCTTCCAGCACCCGCGGCCAATGCGTGAACAGCAGCAACTGCCCGGTATCTGGCAGGAATTCGACATCAAGCTGCGGAAAGTCCGCCGCAAGTTCGCGGATGGTCTGCACCGGCGATTGCGGGTCCTGATCCCCCTGCAGCAGCTTGACCGGAACCGTATTCGCCCGGATCAACGCCGACCAGTCACGTTCGGAACTGATGCATTCGCGGGTAAACGCCTCATGGGCAAGATGTGTCGCACTCATGCAGACGTCAGACCCTGCGAGCACAGCATCGCGCACCTCGGGCAGGGCAAAGGCTGCCATATCCGCTGCCGACCCACCATTTACCTGCATGAAGAACTTGGCCTTGCCCAGACGTCGGGCCAGTGAAAACCCTGCCTTGACCAGAAAGGGCAGGACCTTTGGTGCATAGCGCGCATTGGCCAGAACAAAGCGCTGCCATTTGTCCATGCGTTCGTACTGCGCCGCCGTGCGCGCGGGCAACATGCAGGCCGCACCCACGATGCCGCGGACAAGGCCGGGGCGCTGTGCCGCCAAGGCCAGGGCAAACCGCAGGTCCGCGCCCATCGGAATGACCACAACCTCGGATACGCCAAGGTGATCAAGAACTGCCGCATAATCGTCAACGACACCTGCGATATGATCACGCCCTTTGGGATGCAAAGGCGTCCGCCCATACCCGGCCCGCACGGGCACGATGATGCGCAACCCTTGCTGTGCCGCTGCCCGTTCGGCCCGGGCGGGCCAACGCACAAAACCGAAATCAAGATGCATGTACAGGACCGCCCGCCCCTTGGCCGCGCCAAAGGTCAGATACTCCAGCCGCCGCCCATCCGGGCCGGTGACACAGGAAAACGGAATCTCGGCAACCCGGCCCGGTGCAGGCGGTGCAGGGGCCACCTCACCCGCGGGCAAGAACGCCACATCCATCAGGCCCAGGACGACGCGCACCAGTTCGGATTGGCTGTGGGTTTCGGTCTTTGACAGGATCGAGCGCAGTTGTGTGCGCACCGTTTCCACTGACCGGCCCCGGTCATCGGCAATGTTGCGCAAGGGCAGACCCAGCGTAATGCCTTGCACGATCTCGACCTCGGCCAGCGTCAGCCCGAATGCCTCTTGTACCGTTGTGGCAAAGCCCGGTGGCCAGACAAGTTCGGTTGACAGGATCAGCGCAAGCGGGGCCTTGGACGCACTTTCCACCGGGCTGACCCGCACGAGCACCGGGCTTCCTGTGGTTTGCGATCTGATCCGCAGGATGACCATCTTTTCGGTGGGCCCTGCCTTTTCACCCGGGGCCGCCCTGTCGCCCATCGCGTCTTCGCCCTGGCCACCCTGTGCGACCTTGCGGGCCACACGCCGCAGGGTGGCGACATCTTCGCTTTCAAAGGGCAGGTCATCGACGGCCCCCCCCTCTCGGATTCCAAAGGCAATCGTCGCGGCGCGGTTGCAGGCCACGATCTGCGCACCACCATCTGAAAGAAATGCCGCCGCCCGCGGAATATCGGCCAGAACGGCCCGAAAGCGCGCATCGGGGCGCTGCGCTTCATACCGGTCAAGAAAGACCGTTGCCCGTGACAGATGTGCCGCGATTTCGGGATCGTCCAGTTCCATGACGCCGACCCGCAGCGGCGCGGCCGAGCTTTCCCAGACATCCAGCAATTCCTCCAGTCGCACCGGATCAAGCGCCACGTCATACAGGCGGTCGACAATTTCGGCCTTCTGATCGCGCTCTGCGAATTGTGCGGTTGTCTTTGCAGGTTTTGCATCCGTCATGCGCAGCAGGTTGCCGCAGGATTTACCTTGCGGCAAGGGGGGCGACAGGCAATGCAATTCCAGGTTGTGTTTTGCCCCAAGATGCTGCTTTCCTTTGGGGCCGCTGCACCCTAGCGTTGCAGCCATCATGGGCAGGTCCATGGGCAGGAAGGGGGCAGAATGATCACGCTTTACGGGGTTGCGCGCAGCCGGGCCTCGCGGCCTTTGTGGCTTTTGGGCGAAATCGGTGCGGACTATGTGCATGTCCCGGTGATTCAGGCCTACCGCCTTGCGGATCCGGACGCTGCTGCTGAAATGCATACAGCGTCGCAAGCCTACCTTGCCATCAACCCCCAAGGGCAGATTCCCTGCCTGACCGATGGCGATCTGACCTTGACGGAATCGATGGCCATCACGCTTTACCTTGCCACTGAATATGGTGGTGACCTTGGCCCCAGAACAGCAGCAGAAGCCGCCCTGATGGCCCAATGGGCGCTGCATGCAACCTCGGCCGTCGAGGTGCCTGCATTGGAAATCATGCTGGCACAGCGGGACGCTGGAAGCACGTCAGCGGGTGCGGCCACTGTCGCCGTCGCCGCCGAAAAGCTGGTGCGCCCGTTCCAGCGGCTTGAGGGCCATTTGGCGCAACACCCCTACCTCGTCGGTGATCGCTTTACCGTGGCCGACATCAACACCGCCGAATGCGTGCGCTATGCCCAAGGGCATGATGCGCTGATGGCCCGCTTTCCCGCCCTGTCCGCATGGATGAAAACGCTGCAGGCCCGCCCGGCCTTTGTGCAGATGTTTGCGCAACGGAACGCCGAGCCCGCCTGACCGGGGACAGGTTGCAAAATACCCTGCGTAATGTATACTCCAATACACATTCCAGCGCAGGAGCCTGCCATGACCCGCCTCGCCACCCCGCAAATCTGCACCATGACCGAACTGCGCGAACCGCAAAAGGTGCTGGACCGCGCGAATGGCCAGCCCGTGGCGATCCTCAAGAACTCTGCCTTGGTGGGGTATCTGGTGCCTGCGGATGCCATTGATCCGGGCGAACATCGCGCCGCGACCGCAGATGAAATCACAGCCTATCTCCGCGCGTCGCAAACGCGAGTGCAGCCCGTTCTTGATTACCTCAAAGACAAATGACCTTTGTCGTTCTGACCAGCGACATTGTCGATCAACTCCATGATGCAGTTCTGAACCCCGGCGAATTGCCCGGGCGCGCGATGAACAAATCACTCGACGGTGCTTTGGCGCGTGTTGATAACCGCTTGGCCTATGGCCTGATCGAAGACCTCTTCGATCTTGCCGCAGCTTATGCCATCGCCATCTCCCAAGGTCATTGCTATAACGATGGCAACGAACGCACCGGCTTTCGCGCGATGGATGCTGTGCTGGTTCTCAATGGAGTAACGCTCCCGTTTGATACCGTGGCCGTCGGCCAGATCATCATCCGCGCCGCCCAACGCAAGCTTGATGAGGCCGAGCTTGGCCTATGGCTGCGCCAGCGCGCCCCCTGACCCACCACATCTTGCGGCACACCCCCCTTTGATGGCAGGGTAGGCCACCCTCATCAAAGGCCCCTCCATGCCCGATCTTCTGTCCAACACCCCCGATGATTACAACGCCTCCTCCATCGAGGTGCTGGAACCGTTGGAGGCCGTCCGCCTGCGCCCCGGCATGTATATCGGCGGCATTGATGAACGCGCCTACCACCACCTTGCCGCCGAAATCATCGACAATTCCATGGATGAGGCCGTCGCCGGCCACGCCAACCGCATCGAGGTTGAACTGCACGCCGACGGCGCCCTGACCGTGCGCGACAATGGCCGTGGCATCCCCGTCGACCCCCACCCCAAATTCCCCGACAAATCCGCGCTCGAGGTCATCCTCTGCACCCTCCACTCCGGCGGCAAATTCAACGGCAAGGCTTACGAGACATCCGGCGGCCTGCACGGCGTCGGCTCCTCTGTCGTCAACGCCCTGTCTGACCGCATGGATGTTGAGGTTGCCAAGAACAAGGAGCTGTTCGCCCAACACTTCTCTCGCGGCAAACCCCTTGGCCCCTTGCAGAAGCTTGGCCCCACCCAGAACCGCCGTGGCACCACCGTCACCTTCCACCCCGATGCCGATATCTTCGGCAGCCAGCACTTCAAACCCCACCGCCTCATGCGCATGGCCCGGTCAAAGGCCTATATCTTTTCCGGCGTCGAAATCCGCTGGAAAACCGCCATCCCCGATGGCGATACCCCCATGGAGGCCACCTTCCACTTCCCCGGCGGCCTTGCCGATTACCTGTCCGATCAGCTTGAAAAAGCCACCACCTACGCCGACCGCCCCTTTGCCGGCAAAGTCAGCTTCACCGAAAAATTCGGCGTCCCCGGATCGGTTGAATGGGCCATCAACTGGACCCCTGCCCGTGACGGCTTTCTGCACAGTTATTGCAACACCGTCCCCACCCCCGAAGGCGGCACGCATGAGGCCGGGTTCTGGGCCGCCATCCTGAAAGGCATCCGCGCCTACGGGGAACGCGTCAAGAACCGCAAGGCCGAGCAGATCACCCGTGACGACCTTCTCACCGGCGGCTGCGCGCTCCTCTCGATCTTCATCCGCGAGCCGCAATTCGTCGGCCAGACCAAGGACCGGCTCTCGACCGAGGAAGCCGCCAAATGGGTCGAAAACGCCGTCCGCGACCATTTCGACACCTGGCTCGCCGCCGACCCGAAATCCGCCGGGGCGATCCTCGACTTCCTCGTCCTTCGCGCCGAAGAACGCCTGCGTCGGCGTGAGGAAAAGGAAACCCAGCGCAAGACCGCCACCAAGAAGCTGCGCCTGCCCGGCAAGCTGACCGACTGCTCC
>JALOSO010000304.1 GCA_025458385.1 Paracoccaceae bacterium
GGATAGGGCGTGAACCCGCCAAGCGCGCAAAGCGAGCCGGATTTCATGGTGGCGCAAAGGTCGGTCAGCAGCGGGATGGCGGCGGCATCACCACGGGCAATACGGTCAATCGTTTCAGTGCCGCGCACCGCACCAATGCGGCAGGGGGTGCACTTGCCGCAAGACTCAATCGCGCAGAATTCCATGGCGAAACGCGCCTGTTTCAGCATGTCGGCAGTGTCATCAAACACCACGATGCCCGCATGGCCGATCAGGCCTTCCTTGGCGCCGAATTCCTCGTAACCGAAGGCCGTGTCGAACAATTCCCTTGGGAAATAGGCCCCAAGCGGCCCGCCCACCTGCACGGCTTTTACCGGGCGGCCCGTGGCTGTTCCTCCGGCAATCTCATCCACAATGCGGCCCAAGGGCAGGCCAAAGGCCACCTCAAAGAGCCCGCCATGCTTCACGTTGCCGGCAATCTGCAAGGGCATCGTGCCGCGTGACCGGCCCAGACCGAAGTTCTTGTAATGCTCGGCACCCTTTTCAAAGATCACCGGCACGGTCGCCAGCGAGATGACGTTGTTCACAACGGTCGGCTTACCCATAAAGCCTTCCAGCGCAGGCAGCGGCGGCTTTGCCCGCACCACGCCGCGCTTTCCCTCAAGGCTGTTCAGAAGCGAGGTTTCCTCGCCGCAGACATAGGCCCCGGCACCCACACGGATTTCAATGTCAAACGCATGTGCCGACCCCATGACCGACGTGCCCAGCACGCCGTCAGCCCGTGCCAGCACCACGGCCTGCTGCATCACATCAATCGCATCAGGATATTCCGAACGAATGTACACAAAGCCCTTGGTCGCCCCCACGCCAATACCCGCAATCACCATGCCTTCGATCAGCGTGAAGGGGTCACCCTCCATCAGCATGCGGTCGGCGAAGGTTCCAGAATCCCCTTCATCGGCATTGCAGACGATGTATTTGCGGCTCGCGACAGCGCCCGCCACCGTGTTCCACTTGATGCCCGTCGGGAACCCCGCCCCACCCCGGCCGCGCAGGCCCGAGGCCGTGACCTCGGCCACGATCCCGGCGCTGTCCATCGTCAGCGCGCGCGTCAGTCCGACAAAACCGCCTTGCGCCCGATAATCGGACAGCGACAGCGGATCAATTACCCCGACGCGTGCGAAGGTCAGCCGCGTTTGCTGTGCCATCCATGGCAGATCATCGACCAGACCCAGGGCACGCGGATGCAAAGCGCCAAACAGCCCGCTGACATCGGCCACCGTCATCGGGCCAAAGCCCATGCGGCCCGCGTCCGTTTCCACCTCCACCAGCGGTTCCAGCCAGATCATGCCGCGTGATCCATTGCGCACCAGCGTGATCTCAACACCCGCCTTCGCCGCCTCGGCCACCACAGCCGCCGCCACGTCATCCGCGCCCAAGGCGCGTGCAGCGGCATCACGCGGAACGTAAACCTTCATGCCCGCACCTTTACCATGATCGCATCCACCGTGGCGCGGCCGATCAGCTGGCCATTGACCATGGCCGCTGGCCCGCAGGCGCAAAGGCCAAGGCAAAAGATCGGCTCCAGCGTCACATCGCCTGCCGTTTCATGAAAATCACAGCCGATGGCCGCTTTGGCCGCGTCAGCAAGGCCGTTCGCTCCCATGGCCTGGCACGCCTCGGCCCGGCAGATTTTCACAACGTTCTTGGCGGCGGGGGCCTCGCGGAAGTCGTGGTAGAAGGTCACCACGCCATGCACTTCGGCCTTGGAGATATTCAGATGGGCAGCGATCTGCGGCAAACAGTCCTGCGGAATGTGCCCGAACGCGGCCTGAACGGCGTGCAGAATCGGCAGAAGCGGGCCCTCAAGGCCGGAATGCGCAGCGAGAATGTCGCTCAGCGTTGAATTTGCGGCAGAATCCAGCATGGCGGCCCTTCGGTTGCTGCCCTGCGTGATACGCGGCTTGATAGAAAAAGCAATTTCGATCTTCCGTCAAACGATAGATAATGTCTATCGTGCTGCCCGCGAGGCCGCCTCTAGCAGTGCCGCGATCAGGGGCGTTTGCGGATCATGCCGGGGGGCGATCAGGCCAACCTGATGCTCCACCTCCGGCTCGACAATCGGCACCGACACCAGCCCTGACCCGGCAAACATCTGCGCCAGCGCCATGGGCACAACGGACCCCCATTTGCCCGTCAGCACATGCGCCACCAGGCCGACGGTCGAATTCGATTCAATCTGCGCCTGCGCCCGCACGCCGGCCTCGGCCAGATGCTGGTTCACGATGCGGCGGTTCTGCATGTCGCCCGTCAGCAGGCACAGCGGCTGATCGGCCAAGGCGCCCCAGGCAATATGCTTGGCAGTGGCAAGGGCCGTGCCGGGGGCGCAGAGGTAGCGGTAGAATTCGATGTAAAGCGGCACCTGCACGACGCGGCCAAGGGGTTCGTTATCAAGGTAGGTGATGCCAGCATCCAGATGCAGGGCTTCGATCCCGGTCAGAATCTCGGCCGAGGTGCGGGACAACACGGCGATGCGCACATTGGGGTGTGCGGCGGTGAAAGGGGCGGTCAGGCGGGCAATCATCGGCAGTGCTGTGGGGATGACACCGATGCGCAGATTGCCAGACAGGCCCTGACGGACATTGCGCATTTCGTCACGCATGGCGCGGGCATCGCCCACAATGCGCCGCGCCCAATCCTGCACGCGCTGGCCTTCGGGCGTCAGGCCCTGAAAGCGTGACCCGCGAAACACCAGTTGCACGCCAAGCTGATCTTCCAACTGCTTGATGGCGGATGACAGCGTGGGTTGCGTCACACGGCACACCTCGGCCGCGCGGCCAAAGTGGCGGGCGTCAGCAAGGGCAAGAAACATTTCCAGCTTGTCGATCATCACGCATTCGTGCCTGTGAATGGGCTGCGGTGCAACAGCCCCTTGTTGCGGGGGCGTCGGGGGCCTAGGTCTGGGGCATGAAACGCTTTATCCCCTTTCTGCCAAAACCCGCCTTCGTGCCGGTGATCCGGATGCAGGGCACGATCGCCAGTTCGGGCCGTGCCTTGAACGATGCGGGCCTTGCCCCGCTGATCGAACGCGCCTTTGCCAAGGGCAAACCGGCGGCGGTAGCCTTTATCATCAACTCCCCCGGCGGATCGCCCGCGCAAAGCAGCCTGATTGCAGCGCGCATCCGCAGGCTCGCGGATGAGAAAAAGGTGCCAGTGCATGCGTTCGTCGAGGATGTGGCGGCCTCGGGCGGATATTGGTTGGCCTGTGCGGCGGATGACATCTGGGTGGATCAGACATCCATCGTCGGCAGTATCGGCGTGA
>JALOSO010000305.1 GCA_025458385.1 Paracoccaceae bacterium
GCCCTTCAGCACGTCGGCGATGTGTTCCTCAACCTTTTCAACGGCATCCATATTGATCAGCGGGCCCGTCGTGATCCCTGCCGCCAACCCATCACCGATCTTCAGCTTTTCCACCGCCGCCGCCAGTTTGGCCGCAAAGGCATCATACACGCCCGCCTGCACGTAAATCCGGTTCGCGCAGACGCAGGTCTGCCCGTTGTTGCGGAACTTGGAAATCATCGCGCCTTCAACCGCCAAATCCAGATCGGCATCATCGAACACGATGAAGGGCGCATTGCCGCCCAGCTCCATGCTGCATTTCAGCACCTGATCCGCCGCCTGCCGCAGCAGGATGCGCCCCACTTCGGTGGAGCCTGTGAAGGTCAGTTTCCGGATGGCGGGGTTTTCGCAGAACTCCTTGCCAATCGCCGATGACCGGCTGGAGGTGATGACCGAGAACAGACCGGCAGGCACGCCCGCACGTTCCGCCAGCACGGCCAGCGCGATGGCCGACAAGGGCGTTTCGGCGGCAGGGCGCGCGACAAAGCCGCAACCGGCGGCAAGGGCGGGGGCCACCTTGCGGGCGATCATGGCGTTGGGAAAGTTCCAGGGCGTGATCGATGCGGCCACGCCGATGGGCTGTTTCAGCACGGTAATGCGTTTGTCGCGCTGATGGCCGGGGATGATTTCGCCATAGGTGCGCTTGGCCTCTTCGCCGAACCATTCGATATAGGCCGACCCATAGGCAATCTCGCCTTTGGCTTCGGCCACCGGCTTGCCCATTTCTGCCGTCAGGATGATCGCCAGATCATCCTGCGCCGCCATGCACAGATCAAACCACTTGCGCATCACTTGTGCGCGTTCCTTGCCCGTGCGGGCGGCCCATTCGCGGCGCACGACATCCGCCTTGGCAATGGCGCGGGCGGCATCCTTGCGGTCAAGGTCTGGCACGCGCGCAATCACATCACCACGCGCGGGGTTCGTCACATCGAATGTCGCACCATCCGCCGCATCCACCCATTCACCGGCAATATAGGCCTTGTTGGGCAGCAGGCCGGGATCCTTCAGCAGGCTTGCCAAGTCAGTTACGGAATCAAGCATCGGACCCTCCCATTTTCGTGCTGTGCATGGCATGCAGGGATTGCAACGAAAAGTCTAGCGGGCCCGCGCAGGATTTGATCAAATGGGGCAGGTAAGATGAGCGATACGGCAGCGGCAGACCTGGCCTACAGCAACGGCGCGTTCATTCCGGGCGGCGCTGAATACCCCGCGCGGTGGCAGGCGAAGGCAGCGGCGTTCCGGGAATCCCTCGGCGCGCGCGCAGTCTGCGATATCAGCTATGCGCCTGCGCAGGCCTATGATCTGTTCCTGCCGGACGGCCCGCCAAAGGGTGTGCTGGTGTTTGTGCATGGCGGCTATTGGCTGGCCTTCGGGCGGCGGGATTGGTCACACCTTGCCGCTGGCGCTTTGGCGCGCGGCTGGGCCTGCGCGATGCCGGGCTATACGCTGGCGCCCGCTGCGCGGATCGCGGACATGACGCGCGAGATTGCAGCGGCGGTTATGGCCATTGCGGCGCGCGTGCCGGGCCCGGTCGTGGTGACGGGGCATTCGGCAGGCGGGCATCTGGCGGCGCGTATGGGCTGCATGCCGGGGCCGGTGCGGCGCGTGGTACCGATTTCGCCCTTGTCCGACCTTGGGCCGCTGATGGGCACGGCAATGAATGCAAAGCTGCGGCTGGATGCGGCAGAGGTGGCGGCGGAAAGCCCCGCGTTGCTGGCGCTGCGCGCGGATGTTCAGGCCCATGTCTGGGTCGGCGGGCAGGAACGCCCGGCGTTTCTATGGCAGGCGCGGACGCTGTCGGAAGCGTGGCACTGCCCCTGGACAGTTGCGCCGGGGCAGCACCATTTTGATGTGATCGACGGGCTGGAAGATGCGGCAAGCCCGCTGATGCAGGCTTGCCTTGGCGGGTTATGACCCGGCGTCGAACCGCGCCATCGCCTCAAAATCCACCAGTTCCACGATCGGCATCGCCACATCCGGCCCCGAAGCCGAGACACTGACCATCATGCGCCCGTCCACGATGCCTGTCAGCCCGCTGTCCTGCTTGACGAAATTCGCGCCGGGGCGTTCGACCACCTCACCCAGCATCGCCAGCATCTCGGGCGCCGCGAACGTGCCCATCATGCCTGCCACCAGCGGTGAATCGACCATCACGTTGAACGTGACATAGCGCCCGTCGCTGTGGGTGTAATTGGCATCCACGCCCGCGCCACCACCCATGACCGCCATGTCGGGACCAAGATCCTTGACCTCCAGCGTCCAGCCATCCGGTGCGGGCGGAAAGACGGCAGCGAGTTTCGCGCCGCGCTCTGCGTCCAACGCCTTGCGTGCCTCGGTCAGGGCAAGCGAGGCCGCCCGAAGATCGCCTGACGCATAGGCATCAAGGGCGGACTGCAGCTGGCTGGATGTATCCTGCGCGTGCAGGGCGGGGGCACTGGTCAAGAACAGGCTGGCCGAAATGGCCCATATGATTGGTTTCATGCTGAAAAGCTCCTTGTCAGTGGCGCTACGAAAGCACAGTGCCGGGCCGCTGAAAAGGGGCGAACCGCCGCAGATGCGACGGCAAATGTCAGCCCTGGGAATGCATCCGCTCGATATAGGCGCGCATTTCCTCGGCCTCTTGGCGCGCCTCGCGCAGGCCATCCATCGCCGCGCGCAACTCGGCCTCGGTCTGCGCGATCTGGCTTGTCAGTTCCGCCTCGCGCGTTTCCAGATAGTAGAGCGCCTGATCGCGGGTTTCTTCGGCCTCGTGCAGTTGCTGGGCCATGCGTTCCAGTTCCGCCATGTCGCCGCCCTGCACCCGTGTGAACCGGTGCAACACCCAATAGGCAAACCAGCCAAGGGCAAAGGCAGCCAGCAGGATGATGGCAGTCGCAATGATGAATTCGGTCCGGTTCATGGCAGGCAGTTCTTCCCAGTGGCTTTATTCGTCCTGTGCCGGACGGCGCTCGGGGCGCTGAGTCGCCTCGGTTGGTGCCACAGACGGGCTGGTATCGCCACTGAAATCGGGCGGGCCTGCTGTCGCGGCGGCGGCCCCGGTCGCGCCCACCGGGCCCGGCGTGCCCGCTTCCGCCGTCGCAGGAAGACCCAGCAGCGTGAATTCGATCCGCCGGTTTGCCTCGCGCCCGGTGTCGGTGTCATTTTCGGCAATCGGGGTCGCCTCGCCATAGCCTTGCGCCGTCATCGCCGAAACATCCACCCCGCGTCCCTGCAGCGCGATCAGCACCGCCTCGGCCCGCGCCTGCGACAGGG
>JALOSO010000067.1 GCA_025458385.1 Paracoccaceae bacterium
AAAGTGATGACCGTACTCAGGCTGAAACCGTGACAATCCCCTAAGATCGCCGCGTTTTCACCCCATTCGCCCGCGTGACGAAATCCGTCAGGTGGGGCACACGGTCCTCTGGCCCCTCCACGGTAAGCGCGGAAAAGGAAAGGCACTGCCTTTCCCCGCGCTTTCGCACCACGGTGCCGCAAGACCGTTTCGATCAGGTGCAACACCGTCCGGCCCCTGCCCGGGCGGGGGAGAAGCCCCCGCCGAGGGGCGGGCGGGGGCTGGTCGGAGGCTTTGGGCCTCCGCCCGATCCTGTGACCTTGGCGTGGGAAGTGGCAGGGGCAATGGCCCCTGCCAGGCCGGGCGGGGGCTGAAGACCGACCCGAAGGCCGAGGCGATGGTGGCGGGGGCACCACGCGGGGCAAGTTGCCCGAACTGTGGCAGTTTCGATCTGCGCATGGTCGAAGGGTGCATGACCTGCGGATCCTGCGGGCATTCAAAGTGCGGATGACCCAACCCCGTTTGGCCAGCAGGCCGATGTGGGGAATTGCGGGATGCGGTCTTGTCTAATGGCGCTTTGCCTTGCTGTCATGGCCCTGCCGGTGCAGGCGCAGGATACGCGCAGCAATCTTGGCTGGGGCCGGCTGTTCAGCAATGACCAGATGGGTGACAGCGATGATCGCTGGCGCACCGGCAGCTATGGCCTTAGCCTGCTGCGTGGCCCGTCATGGGATGGCACCCTGCCCGCCCGCGCAGGACAGATCCTTGAATTTCGTGCCTTTGGCCAGATTATCGCCCCTGACAACCTGACGGCCGTCAACCCGGCAGACCGGCGCTATGCCGGGGCCCTGTCACTGGGGGTGCATACCCATTTCGCCCTTGGCGTGGCAGAGGCCTCGGTCGGTGGTGATCTGGTGGTGATCGGCCCGCAAACACAGCTGGGCAAGTTCCAGACCGAAGTGCATGATCTGTTCGGCTTTCTGCCGCCCAGTGCGCCCGTGCTGGACAACCAGATCGACAATCACATTGCGCCCACCCTGTCGGGCGAGGTGGCGCGCAGTTTCCGCTTGGGCGAAAACGTCACCCTGCGCCCCTTTGTCGAAGCGCGGGCTGGCGATGAAACGCTGATCCGGGCCGGGGGCGATATTGTCATCGGCCGCGCCTGGGAAAATGCGCTGATGCTGCGCGACACGGTCACGGGCCAGCGCTATGCCGGGATCGACGGCGGCACCCCCGGCCTGAGCGTGACCCTGGGCGCTGATGTGGCGCATGTGTTTTCCAGCCGTTATTTGCCCGCAGGCGGCGCGGCCGTTCTGTCGGACAACCGCACGCGCCTGCGCGCGGGTGTCGAATGGCAAGGGAATTTCGCCAATGTCTTTTACGGCATGACCTATCTTGGCCCCGAATTCGAAGGGCAGGATGAAGGCCAGGTGACCGGGTCACTTAACGTCAACTTCGGTTTCTAACCGTTTCAGATATGGCAACAATTCCTGACGGACTGTTGCCGCGCGGCCATAGCCATTGTGGCCAATGCCTGTTATGCTGTCAGCCATAACAAGACCAAAAACCAAGAAAAACAAGAAACGAGCAGGCAGACAGGCATGATAACGGGCTCAAGGGCTACGTTTGTCATTTCCTGGTCGCAGACAGAGGTGGACGGGGTTCGCGCGGCGGCACTTGATGTGCTTGCCGTTGGTGCAAGCTGGCGCTGGACAGGGGAAGCTGTCCGGGTTGACGCACCGCAATCCCTGCTGGTTCTCGATGCGGCCGAGGGGGCGGCAGACATGCGCCAGCGCGCGGCGCGCATGGTGCGGCGGCTGATCGGTGCGGCGATTGCACCGGCGGATATGGTTTCAGCAGCGGCGGATCACGACGTTCCCGACACACCCGAACAGGGCTTTGTCGTTACCGATGGCCACAGCAGCCACAGCGTGACGATCATCGCCGTGCCCGATACGGGCGCGCGGCTGCTGATGTTCGTGGGCGAAGTGCCGCCGGCAAACCGCGACATGTGGGTGGTGCGCACGGCGATTGACCGGTCGGCCTTTGCAGGCGGGGCACGGGTGGAAGGCGGGGTGATCTGCTTTACACCGGGCACGCGGATCATGACACCGGGTGGCCCGCAGTTGATCGAAGGATTGCAGGCGGGTGATCTGATCCAGACCAAGGACAACGGCGCGCAGCCCATCCTGTGGGCGGGGCACCGGCGGATGTCAGGGGCCCGGCTTTACGCAATGCCGCATTTGCGCCCGGTGCGAATTCGTGCGGGCGCTTTTGGCACGGGGCGCCCGGATGGCGACTTGCTGGTGTCACCGCAGCACCGGATGCTGGTGCAGGGGGCGGCCGCGCGGGCCCTTTTCAATGCCTCCGAAGTGCTGGTCGCGGCCGAAGACCTGCTGAATGACCATTCGATCATGGTTGATCACACACAGCGCGAAGTGACCTATATTCATCTGCTGCTCGAGGCGCATAACATCATCTTCGCCAACGGGGTGGAAACCGAAAGCTTTCATCCATCAAACACGGCGCTTGAGACGATTGATCCGGCGCAGCGCGAAGGGCTGTTCGGCCTGCTGCCGGGCCTTGCGGATGATCCGCGCGCCTATGGCGACTATGCACGGCGCAATCTTTCGGCGTCCGAAGCGGCGATCCTGCGGCACGATCTGGTCGCCTGAGGTTGACACTGTCAAAGCGGGCGATATAAGCCCCCGAAATCCCGGAAGCGATTCCGGGGTTTTTCATTGGTGTTGGTGGCCTTCGCAAGAAGAACCCTGTCGGCCGCGGATCGTATCCGGGGCAAAGGACAACGCCCTTCACAGCCCGCGCAAGCGGCACAAAAGAAGGAGATCAGCCGTGACAAAACGCACGTCTGCCAAGTACAAAATTGACCGCCGCATGGGCGAAAACATCTGGGGCCGTCCGAAATCCCCGGTGAACAAGCGCGAATATGGCCCCGGCCAGCACGGCCAGCGCCGCAAGAACAAGCTGTCGGATTTCGGCACGCAGCTGCGCGCCAAGCAAAAGCTGAAGGGTTACTATGGTGACCTGACCGAAAAGCAGTTCCGCAAGATCTATACCGAGGCTGAACGCGTGAAGGGTGACACGGGCGAAATGCTGGTGGGCCTGCTGGAGCGCCGTCTGGACGCGGTTGTGTACCGCGCGAAACTGGTGCCGACGATTTTCGCGGCGCGCCAGTTCGTGAACCATGGCCACGTCACCGTGAACGGTGCGCGCGTGAACATCGCGTCTTACCGCGTGAAAGAGGGCGACATCATCGCCGTGCGCGAAAAGTCGCGTCAACTGGCGCTGGTGCTGGAAGCGGTTGCGCTGACGGAACGCGATGTGCCGGATTACCTTGAGGCTGATCACAACAAGATGGTGGTCAAGTTCGTGCGCACACCGGGCCTGGGCGATGTGCCCTATCCGGTGCAGATGGAACCGAACCTGGTCGTGGAATATTACGCCAAGAACTAAAGGCGGCGCGTGCAAGCACGTCGTCTACGGAACAGGCCACCTTGGGAAACCGAGGTGGCCTTTTTCTTTGTGCTGGGGCTAGCTGTTGTGATGGCCTACAGCTTTCGCCCTGCTACGCTGGATGACTTGCCGCTTTTGCGGGAATGGCTGCGCATACCTGATGTGGCGGCCTGGTGGGGGGCGGATGATCCGTTTGATGCCGCGGATCTGACGGATGCGCGTTTGGCGGTGTGGATCGTGTCAGCGGGTGGGACGGATTTTGCCTATATGCAGGATTACGATGTCCATGGCTGGCCGGACCACCATTTCGGCCATTTGCCCGCAGGGTCGCGCGGGATTGACCAGTTCATCGGGGTGCCGGGGATGCTGGGCCAAGGGCATGGCACGGCATTTATCAGGCAGCGGGTGCTGGCGCTGTTTGCAGCGGGTGCGCCAGTGGTGGCGACAGACCCGCACCCCGACAACCTTCGGGCAATTGAGGCCTATGCAAATGTGGGTTTTCGGGTGGCCGGACAGCCACAGGACACCCGGTGGGGGCACATCCTGCCGATGGCACTCCGCGCCGGTCAGCCCCGTTTGACCGATGCCGTCACATAGTTGCAGCCAAGGTCGCGTGCCGAAAGCGACCAGCTCCATCCGACCGGATTGAACACCATGCCCTTGCGGTCAACCGGATCAAGGCCCGCCCGGCGCAGCAGATCATAAAGCTCATCCGGGGTGATGAACTTGTTCCAGTCATGCGTGCCTTTGGGCAGCCAGCGCATAACCCATTCTGCACCGATGATCGCCATCGCAAAGGATTTTGCGTTGCGGTTCAGGGTTGAGCAGATCATCAGCCCGCCGGGCTTCAACAACTGCTGGCAGGCCGTCAGATAGGCAAGCGGATCGGCCACGTGTTCGACCACCTCCATGTTCAGCACCACATCGAATCGCTCGCCCGCGGCGGCCATGTCTTCGGCCGTGGTCACGCGGTAATCGATGGACAGGCCGGATTGTTCGGCGTGCAATTGCGCCACCGGAATGTTGCGCGGGGCGGCATCGGCGCCCACGACAGTGGCCCCAAGCCGGGCCATGGGTTCTGACAGAAGCCCGCCACCGCAGCCGATATCAAGAAGGCGCAGCCCGGCAAAAGGCTGGGGTTTTGTCAGATCACGATCAAATTCCGCTGCAATTTGTGTGGTGATATAGTCCAGACGGCAGGGGTTGAGCATATGCAGCGGTTTGAACTTGCCATTGGGGTTCCACCATTCTGCGGCCATCGCCTCAAACTTGGCAACTTCGGTCGGGTCGATGGTCGTCATGGCAGGCTCCTGCGAAATCGGATGATAGCGATGCAGCTTTTTTGGGCTATATAGTGTGGGATGGATCAGAGATCAGGTCAAAAACGCGCCGTCGAATTCCTTTACCCGCCGATCGACCCCTTCGATCAGCGGGTGTTGGACGTGGGCGATGGGCACCGCATCTATGTCGAGCAATGCGGCAACCCGCAGGGCGTGCCGGTACTTGTGGTGCATGGCGGCCCGGGGGGTGGGTGCAGCCCGGCGATGCGGCGGTATTTTGACCCTTCGGTTTACCGGGTGGTGCTGTTTGATCAGCGGGGCTGCGGCCGGTCGCGCCCACATGCGAGTGTGGATCAGAACACGACATGGCATCTGGTCGCCGATATCGAGGTGATCCGCCGCACCCTCGGGATCGAGAAATTCATCTGCTTTGGCGGCAGCTGGGGTGCAACGCTGGCGCTGATCTATGCGATCAAATACCCGGAACGTGTGGCCCAATTGGTGCTGCGGGGCGTGTTCCTGATGACGCAGGATGAATTGACATGGTTCTACGGCGGCGGGGCGGGCAACTTTTTCCCGGAACTCTGGTCGCGCTTTGTGAACGCGATCCCGCTGGATGAACGCGACGATCTGGTCAAGGCGTATCACCGGCGGCTGTTTTCGGGCAACCTGATGGATGAGACGCGGTTCGGGCGCATCTGGGCGAACTGGGAAAACGCGCTGGCGTCGGTGCATACCGAAGGGCCGATGGGCGAAAGCCCGGCCGATTATGCAAGGGCATTTTCGCGGCTGGAAAACCATTACTTCTATAATGCGGGCTTTCTGGAGGAAGACGGCTGGATTCTGCGCGAACGCCATCGCATCCGGCATATTCCCTGCGTGATCGTGCAGGGACGGTTTGACATGATCTGCCCCCCGGTTTCCGCGCACAAACTGGCCCGGGGCTGGGACGTTTGCGAACTGCAGATGGTGCCGATGGCAGGTCACGCGCTGAGTGAGCCGGGCATCAGCGCCGAACTTGTGCGCGTGATGGATCGGCTGCGGGCCTAGGCGGCCAGACCCCGCGCCCGTCTTGAACTGCACCCGTCTTGAACTGCGCCCGTCTTGAACTGCGCCCTCGCTTGAACGCCCCCAGGGCCCCGGCTCATGTCCGGGCCGGGTTGGCACCGATGCCACCGAACGATGGCCCCTTGCAGACTCGGGACGATCCGCCTATATCGCCTGCAACAGCAGTTTCGGGGTCCAAACCCGAAGCAACCGAACCTGACGCGCGGGCCTGTGGGCCCGTTTTGCATTTCTGGAACCCTGATGACTGATCTGCCCAATGTCTGACTTAATCGCCAAAACCGCAATTGACCGCCGCCTTGCCGATATCGTCGGGCCGGTGATCGAAGGCCTGGGGTTTGAACTGGTGCGCATCCGGCTGATGGGCGGCAAGACGCGCACCTTGCAGATCATGGCGGACAAGCCGGATGGCGGGATTGACGTGGATGACTGCGGCGCGATTTCGACGGCGGTGTCCCTGGTGCTGGACGTCGAAGACCCCGTGGAGGACCAGTATATCCTTGAGGTGTCTTCGCCCGGCATTGACCGGCCCCTGACGCGGATAAAGGATTTTGACGCATGGCGGGGCTGGGAAGCGCGGGTCGAGACGACCGAGCTGATTGACGGGCGGCGGCGTTTCAAGGGCACGCTGCAGGGCACCGAAGGCGACGAAGTGCTGATCGAGATCGAAGAAGGCGGCGAGATGCTGACAGTGGGCCTGAAGTTTGAATGGCTGTCAGATGCAAAGCTGATCCTGACGGAAGAGCTGATTACGGAAATGCTGCGGCAACGCAAGGTTTCCGGGGCGATCGACGAAACCAAGTTTGATGCAATCGAAGATGAAACGGCGGGCGACGAAGACGACGCTGCCGAACCGACGAAACACTAGGGGGGGAGACAACCCATGGCCATTACATCCGCCAACCAGCTGGAACTGCTGCAAACCGCCGAAGCGGTGGCACGGGAAAAGATGATCGACCCGGATCTGGTGATCCAGGCGATGGAGGAATCCCTCGCCCGGGCGGCCAAATCGCGCTACGGGGCAGAGCTGGACATCCGCGTGCGCATTGACCGCAAGACGGGCCGGGCGACCTTTGCGCGTGTCCGCACGGTGGTGGAAGATGACCTGCTGGAAAATCACCATGCGCAGATGACGGTGAAGCAGGCGCAGGCGCACAAGGCGGGTGCGGTGATTGGCGACGAGATCATTGACGAGGTGCCCCCGGTTGATCTGGGGCGCATCGCAGCACAGTCGGCCAAGCAGGTGATCCTGCAAAAGGTGCGCGAGGCGGAGCGTGACCGCCAGTTTGAAGAATTCAAGGACCGCAAGGGCACGATCATCAACGGTCAGGTCAAGCGCGAGGAATACGGCAACGTCATCGTCGATATCGGCCGTGGCGAAGGCATCCTGCGCCGCAACGAAAAGATCGGGCGCGAAAGCTATCGCATCGGCGACCGCGTGCGCTGCTATATCAAGGACGTGCGTCGCGAGGCACGCGGGCCGCAAGTGTTCCTGTCGCGGACAGACCCGCAGTTCATGGCCGAACTGTTCAAGATGGAAGTGCCGGAGATTTACGATGGCATCATCGAGATCAAGGCCGTGGCGCGCGATCCGGGCAGCCGCGCGAAGATTGCCGTGATCAGCTATGACAACTCGATTGATCCGGTGGGGGCCTGCGTGGGTATGCGCGGCAGCCGTGTGCAGGCCGTGGTGAACGAGTTGCAGGGCGAAAAGATCGACATCATTCCGTGGAATCAGGATCAGGCGACGTTCCTTGTGAACGCGCTGCAGCCTGCCGAAGTGGCGAAGGTGGTGATCGACGAAGAGGCGGGCAAGATCGAGGTGGTGGTGCCGGATGAGCAGCTTTCGCTGGCGATCGGGCGGCGCGGGCAGAACGTGCGGCTGGCAAGCCAGCTGACGGGTCTGGACATCGACATCATGACGGAAGCGGAAGAAAGCCAGCGGCGTCAGGCAGAATTCGCGGAACGCACCAAGCTGTTCATGGACACGCTGGATGTGGACGAGATGATGGCGCAGCTTCTGGTCGCCGAAGGGTTCACCAACCTGGAAGAAGTGGCCTATGTCGATATGGACGAACTTCTGTCCATTGACGGGTTTGACGAAGGCACGGCCGGTGAGTTGCAGGCCCGGGCGCGTGACTTCCTTGAAGAACAGGCCCGCAAGGCGCTTGAGGCCGCACGGGCCATGGGCGTGGAAGACAGCCTGATCAACTTTGAAGGGCTGACGCCCCAGATGCTCGAGGCGCTTGCCAAGGACGGCATCAAGACGCTGGAAGACTTTGCCACCTGCGCTGACTGGGAGTTGGCTGGCGGCTGGACCACGGAAGGCGGGGTGCGCAAGAAGGATGAAGGGGTGCTTGAACAATTCGAGGTCAGCCTTGAAGAAGCACAGAACCTTGTGATGACGGCGCGTGTGATGCTGGGTTGGGTTGACCCGGCCGAACTGGAAAAGATGAACGCCGAAACCACCGACGCAGAAGAGGAGGCCGAGGCCTGATCGCAGGTCTCGGATCACGCGATGGCGCGGGGCGGGCGGGACAAAGACACGGACGAGCCTGAACGCCGTTGCATTGTAACGGGCGAGGTGCAGCCGAAGGCTGGCCTCATCCGGTTTGTCGTGGGGCCGGAAGGCCAGGTCGTGCCGGATGTATTGGGCCGCTTGCCGGGGCGGGGGATTTATGTCGAGGCTGTGACGGCCTCGATCGACAAGGCTGCCAGGAAGAACCTGTTCTCACGGGCTGCGAAACGGCAGGTCACAGTGGCCGAAGGGATGGCCGCGCTGATCGAGGCGCAGCTGATCCGGCGGGTGACGGATTTGCTGTCGATGGCGCGCAAGGCGGGTGATGCTGTGACAGGCTATGAAAAGGTCAAGGACATGCTGGCCAAAGGGCAGGCGCGTGTCTTGATCCAGGCGAGCGACGGGTCGGAACGCGGCAAGACAAAGCTGCGCCCGCCGGGCGACGAAACGGACAGTTTCATCGGTTGCCTCACCTCTGGGGAAATCGGTTTGGCTTTCGGACGGGAACGTGCGATACACGCCGCGCTTGCGGCTGGTGGACTCACATCGCGTGTTGTAGAGGAAGCGGCAAGGCTTGCGGGATTCCGCGGGCATAGTGGCGGGAATTCCGCCGTGAAGGATACGAAAGACGCATGAGCGATACTGACGGCAAAAAACCCCTTGGCCTGGGTGGTGTTCCGCGTTCGGGACTGGTGAAGCAAAGCTTCAGCCATGGGCGGACGAAGACGGTTCAGGTGGAAACCAAGCGCAAGCGCGTGGTCGTTCCAACGGCCAAGCCTGCGGCTGCGACAGCGGCGGGCGGTGGGCTGTCACAGCCCGTGGGCGACCCGTCAAAACGCCCGGCTGGCATTTCGGATGCCGAAATGGAACGCCGCATGGCAGCCCTGCGGGCCGCCAAGGCGCGCGAGGCTGAAGATGCGCTGCGGCGGGCCGAAGAAGACCGTATCCGCGAGGAAGACCGCGCGCGCCGTCGTGAAGAGATCGAAGTAAAAGAGCGCGAGGACCGCGCCCGCGAAGAGGCGCTGAAAGCAAAGGCCGAGGAAGAGGCGCGCGCCGCCCGTGCCGAGGCCGCCGCCAAGGCTGCCGCCGCAGATGCCCGCCGGGCCGATGTGCTGGGCACGCGGGCGCGTTCGGCAACGCCGCCCCCGGCTGCCGCAACGGCAAAGCCGGCAGCCGCAGCCGCGGAAGAGCGTGCAGCACCGGCCACCGCCGTGCCCGGCGGTGATCCGCGCGGTCCGGCCTCGGCAAAGCCGGGCCTTGCCCCGCGCAAGACCGAGCGTGAGCGCGAGGCCGAGCGTGACCGTGGCGCCAAGCGCGCCGTGGGTGGCGAAGATGCGCGCCGTGCGGGCAAGCTGACACTGAATGACGCGCTGGCCGGTGAAGGCGGGCGTCAGCGCAGCCTTGCCGCGATGAAGCGCAAGCAGGAAAAGGCACGGGCCAAGGCGCTTGGTCTGGGCCAGAAGGCCGAAAAGCAGGTGCGCGACGTGCAGCTGCCGGAAACCATCGTTGTGTCCGAACTGGCCAACCGCATGGCGGAACGCGCGGCGGATGTGGTCAAAAGCCTGATGAAGATGGGCATGATGGTGACCATGAACCAGGTCATCGATGCCGATACAGCCGAACTGGTGATCGAGGAATTCGGCCACAAGGCGGTGCGCGTTTCGGACGCTGACGTGGAACAGGCGATTGAAACGGTCAAGGACGCGGACGACGATCTGATCACGCGCCCGCCGATCGTAACCATCATGGGCCACGTTGACCACGGCAAGACCAGCCTTCTGGATGCAATCCGCAAGGCGAACGTTGTATCGGGCGAGGCGGGTGGCATTACCCAGCACATCGGCGCCTATCAGGTGCGGGCCGACAATGGGTCGATGTTGACCTTCCTTGATACGCCCGGCCACGCGGCCTTTACCTCGATGCGGTCACGCGGCGCGCAGGTCACGGATATCGTGGTTCTGGTTGTGGCGGCGGATGATGCCGTGATGCCGCAAACGGTTGAGGCGATTGCCCATGCAAAAGCGGCGAAGGTGCCGATGATCGTGGCGATCAACAAGATCGACAAGCACGACGCCAACCCCACAAAGGTGCGCACGGATCTGCTGCAGCACGAAGTTGTGGTGGAACAGATGTCAGGCGATGTGCAGGACGTAGAGGTTTCGGCCAAGACGGGCCTTGGGCTGGATAACCTGCTGGAAGCCATCGCACTGCAGGCCGAGATTCTGGAACTGCGGGCCAACCCGGCGCGTGCGGCGCAGGGCGCTGTGATCGAGGCCAAGCTGGACGTGGGCCGCGGGCCTGTTGCAACGGTTCTGGTGCAGAACGGCACACTGCGCAAGGGCGATATCTTTGTTGTGGGCGAGCAGTGGGGCAAGGTGCGCGCGCTGGTCAATGACAAGGGCGAGCGGGTGGATGAAGCCGGGCCTTCGGTTCCGGTCGAGGTGCTGGGTCTGTCCGGCACGCCATCGGCGGGTGATACGCTGAACGTGGTGGAAACCGAAGCGCAGGCGCGTGAAATCGCGGCATATCGTGAGAAGACCATCAAGGACAAGCGCGCGGCCATTGGGGCGGCAACCACGCTGGAACAGCTGATGGCCAAGGCCAAGGCAGATGCCGATGTGGCCGAACTGCCGGTGATCGTGAAGGCCGACGTGCAGGGTTCGGCCGAGGCGATCGTGCAGGCGCTGGAAAAGGTCGGCAACGAAGAGGTGCGTGTGCGCGTGCTGCATTCGGGTGTGGGCGCGATTACCGACAGCGATGTGGGTCTGGCCGAGGCATCGAATGCGCCGGTCATCGGCTTTAACGTGCGGGCCAATGCGTCGGCACGCCAGTCGGCGCATCAGAAGGGCGTGGAAATCCGCTATTACTCGATCATTTATGATCTGGTGGATGACATCAAGAAGGCGGCCTCGGGCCTGCTGAAGGCCGAAGTGCGTGAAACGTTCATCGGCTATGCGCAGATCAAGGAAGTGTTCAAGGTGACGGGCGTGGGTCAGGTGGCAGGTTGCCTTGTGACCGAAGGTGTCGCGCGGCGGTCAGCCGGGGTGCGTTTGCTGCGGGATGACGTGGTGATCCATGAAGGCACGCTGAAGACGCTGAAGCGCTACAAGGACGAAGTCAAAGAAGTCACGTCCGGGCAGGAATGCGGCATGGCGTTTGAACGCTATGAAGATATCCGTCAGGGCGATGTGATCGAAATCTTTGAACGCGAAGAGGTGCAGCGCACGCTGGCCTGACGGCTGGCCGGTTTGCGTGACAATCGCAAAGGGCCGGGGGAAACCCCGGCCTTTTGTTCTATCCGGCCCAGGGCAGCAGATAGAACGGGTGGTTCAGCCATTTCAGCGGGTCATAGTTCATGAACTGCGCCACGACGATCTGGGCAACAAGGCCAAACCAGACGATGCAGGACAGGATCAGCCACAGGGGCGAAAGCCACAGGTTTGCAGGTTGCGGCCGGATGGCGATGCGGGCAGCCATGTGGCGGAGGGTATACAGGCTGGCAAAGCTGTAAAGGGCAGTCGACAGGGCAATAAGGCCGCCAACAGCCTGCTGGTCTGCGGCGGGCATGGCCGCAAAGCCGGGCATGAATTCTTCGATCAGCACGGGCAAGGCCTGTGCGGCCAGCAATGGCAAGGCCAGCACGACAGAGATCAGCGCCAGCCACACGGCACGCCAACCCGCAGCCGCCCGCATGCGGCGAATGACCCGCCATTCGGCAAAGGCCCCAAGGCGACCCGCACGCGCTGCATGGGCCAGGGCAAAAGGCATGTGCGACAGGATCAGAATGGCCGGGATGGTGGCCCCCAACCAGACAGCAGGGCCGATGACAGCTTGTTCATAACCCTTGTTGAATGAATTTTCCCATCCGGCCCACCAGGCGCCCAGCCACAGCCCGGTAAAGGGCAGCGTCAACAGCGCAAGGCCCGTCAGCGTGCGCAGGCCATCGCGGATATTCGCCCCAAGGCCGCCCAGCATGCGCATGACAGGGCCTTCCCCTTGCGGCCCCAGCAACCAGCCGGGGGTCTTTCCTGCCCCCCCTGCC
>JALOSO010000306.1 GCA_025458385.1 Paracoccaceae bacterium
CCAGGCTGTCAGATCCTTATACAGGTCACGCAACAGCGTTTCGGCCTTGCGATCCAGCGCTTCCGCCTCTTTTGTCACGTCCATCGCGGAATTTGCCCGTGCCATCGCGCGCAGCTCTTCGGCCTTGCCTTCGATTTCTGCGAGGGGTTTCTCGAATTCGAGGTAATGCATGGGCGCGCTCCGCGTGGTGGTGCAAGGTATATGCCCGCGCGGGGGCCTGATTGCAACTTGGCAAGATTTGCAAAGCAGGACCATGGCAGGGAGGCGGTGTGAAGGGGGGCAGCATGGCCAATGACAGTGAGCGGCGTATCCTGCGCGTGATCGACCATATCCATGACAATCCGGCAGGTGATCTTTCGCTGGATGCGCTAGCCGATGTGGCGGCGATGAGCCGGTTTCACTGGCACCGCGTGTTTCGCGCGCTGACGGGCGAGACGGTGGCGCAATGCGTGCGGCGCATGCGGTTGCACCGCGCGGCGATTGCCTTGGTGCAAGGCGATGATCCCCTGCCGAAGATTGCCCTAGCGGTGGGCTATGCCGATGTCACCACCTTCACCCGCGCGTTTTCCGAAAGCTATGGCACAGCGCCAGCCGCATTCCGTGCGCGCGGCGAATTGCGCCCAACCCCGCGCCTGAACCCCATGAAAGGAAAGCTCATGTACCCAGTCGAAATTCGCACCCTGCCCGCCCGCACCCTTGTCGCGACCGAGCATCAGGGGCCCTACCACGAAATCAACCGCGCCTTCGAACGCCTGTTTGCCACATTGGCCGCGCGTCACCTGATCGGGCACACAGGGCATATGGTGGGCGTGTTCCTGCATGATCCCAGCGTCACGCCGCCCGCAGACCTGCGCAGCTATGCCGGGGCTGTGGTCGACACCCCGTTTGACATTCCCGCACCCCTGCAAGGCTATGCCCTGCCCGCAGGCGACCATGCCGTGCTGACGTATCAAGGCCCCTATGCCGGCTTGCCTGCGGCCTATGACCAGCTGTTCGGCCTGTGGCTGCCTGCCAGCGGGCGGCAGATGGCCGACCGGCCGTCCTTCGAGGTTTATCTGAACTCACCCATGGATACGCCACAGGACCAGCTTCTGACTGAGTTGCACTTGCCCTTGGCCTGACCTACCCCCAGAAACAGCAACGCCCCGTGGCGGGACCAATGATGGCCGGGCCACGGGGCGTGCGTCCTCCCGTTAGTGCTGCGCGGGGCCTCCCCTCCCGCACGCAGCGCGGGTATTCTCTGCGGCCGGCGCAAGTTTTGCGCGCCACGGCGCAATGTCTGCACGGTTTTTGCGCGATCTGTCAACGCGCTTCATTGGGGCTTGGGTAGGCGTCTTGCCGCATGCTATGGCTGCAGCCGAATGGCTAGACTGCCACCGCGCACCAACAGGACCATCCAAGTGTCAACATCCGCCGCCCGCCCCTTCAACCAAAAGATCCGCATCGCCATTCTGCCTGGTCGGCGTGTTCATGATCATCGGCGCCGTGCTTGGCCGGTTCTGGGCCATCCTTTACATCGGTGCGGTCAAAAACAAGGTGGTCATGCAGGACGGCCCCTATTCCATCTGCCGCCACCCGCTATACCTTTTTTCCACCATGGGCGTGGTCGGCTTTGGCCTGATGCTGGGTAGCCTTGTGCTGGCCTCGGTGCTGGGTGCCGTGGCGTTCCTGATTCTGTCGCGCACGGCGGCGCGCGAAGAACACTTTTTGCGCGCAGAGTTCGGTGCCGCCTATGAGGCCTATGCCGCGCGCGTGCCGCGTATCTGGCCGAAGCTTTCGCTGTTTCAGGCAGAGCCATCCGTGACTTCATCGCTGATCGCCGTGCGGACGAACTTTTTTGATGCGCTGGTGTTTCTGGCCTTCATTCCCCTTGCGGAACTGATGGAGGGCCTGAAAGAGGCGGCCCTCTGGCCGACGATCGCGCTGTTCTGACGTGATCACGGTCACGCCCGAAACCTTTCGTCTGGCGCAGACCTTTACCATCGCGCGCGGATCAAAGACCGCTGCCCATGTGCTGACGGTGGCCATCACGCGCGGCGGCATCACGGGGCGCGGCGAATGCGTGCCCTATGCGCGCTATGGCGAGACGCTGGAGAGCGTGACAGCGCAGATCATGGCCTTGCCTGCGGACATGACGCGCGAAAGCCTGCAGCAGGCCCTGCCGCCGGGGGCCGCGCGCAATGCGGTTGATTGCGCCTTGTGGGATCATGCGGCCAAGGCCGCAGGGCGGCGGGTGTGGGACCTAGCGGGTTTGCCCGCACCGGGGCCAAAGACGACGGCATTTACCCTGTCCCTCGATACGCCCGCGAACATGCATGCGGCGGCGGCAGCAAACGCACACCGCCCGATCCTGAAGATCAAACTCGGCACACCGGATGACATGCCCCGGCTGGAGGCGGTACGGGCAGGCGCGCCAAATGCCACGCTCATTATTGACGCCAACGAAGGCTGGACGCCCGAGGTTTACGCCAACCTTGCGCCGCATCTGGTGGCGGCTGGGGTGGCCTTGGTGGAGCAACCCTTGCCAGCGGGTGCGGATGGCATGCTGGCCGAAATGGCGCGGCCCTTGCCGGTCTGCGCGGATGAGGCCTGCTTTGACCGCGCCAGCCTGCCGGGGCTGGTGGGCAAGTATGATCTGATCAACATCAAACTGGACAAGACGGGCGGCCTGACCGAGGCGCTGGCCACCCGCGACATGGCCCTGCAAATGGGCTTTGGGGTGATGGTCGGCTGCATGGTCGGCACATCCCTCGCCATGGCACCCGCCGTGCTGCTGGCACAGGGGGCCGCCTATACGGACCTTGACGGGCCATTGCTGCTGGCTGAGGATCGAAATGATCCTTTGGCATATGATGCGGATGGGGTGCATCCGCCGGAGGCGAAACTATGGGGGTAGGGTATGAGCCATGCCATCATCTTTGATACCGAATTTCTGACGAATGAAGACTCCTACCGTCGTTTCTGGATGGGCCCGCATGACCCTGATCCGGTTGTGGCGCAGATCGGGGCGGTCAGGCTTGGGTTGACGGGCGATTTTGGCATTGGCCCCGGGTTTTCGCAGCTTGTCCAACCAGTTGACCGTTTCGGGCGGCCTATAGCCCTGCACCCCGCCTTTACCCAGCTGACCGGAATCACCCAACAGGCCATCGATACAGACGGCCTGCCACTTGGCCCGGCCCTGGCGGCTTTTGATGCGTTTACTGATGGGGCCACCATCTGGTCATGGGGCAAGGATGAACTGCATCTGATGGCGATCAGCCCGTGGATTGCCGGCATCCCTGCGCCCATTGCGCCGCAGCGCTTTGGCAATGCCTGCAGTCTGCTGCTGCGCGCGGGCGTGCCATTGGAGACGATCACGACCCTGCGCAGCCATAACCTGTGCGCGCAATTTGGGTTGCCGCAGCCTGCCGGACGCGCGCACGATGCGCTTTGTGATGCGCAGTCTGTCGCGACGGTGCTGCAGCACCTTTTGGCCACGCGCCGCCTTACCCCGGATGATTTCCGGAACACCGCCTCTTGACCCTTGCCGCTTTCGGCGGGATGTACACCGCAGTCAACCTCCGGAGGCCCGAAATGACCCGCACCGTCTATGTCAACGGCAGCTACCTGCCCGAAGATCAGGCCACCGTGTCGATCTTTGATCGCGGCTTCCTCATGGCTGACGGTGTGTATGAAGTGACATCCGTTCTGGATGGCAAGCTCATTGATTTCGAAGGCCACGCCATCCGCCTTGAACGCTCGATGGCCGCGCTCGACATGACCAGCCCCATCACCAGCGAAGCCTTGGCCGACATGTTCCGCGAACTCGTGCGCCTGAACGACATCGATCAGGGCATGATCTACCTGCAGATCACCCGCGGCAATCCCGGTGACCGGTCATTCGTGTTCCCCGATGCCAGCCTGCCCGCCACCATCGTGGCCTTCACCCAGAACATCCCCAATCTGGCCGATGCCCCGGCCGCCAAAACCGGGTTCAAGGTGATTTCCGTGCCCGACATGCGGTGGGGCCGGGTGGACATTAAAACCACGCAGCTTCTGTATCCGTCGATGGCCAAGATGATGGCCAAGAAGGCCGGCGTGGATGACAGCTGGTTTGTCGCCGATGATGGCGGCATCACCGAAGGCACGTCGAACAACGCCTATATCGTCAAGGGCAACCGCATCATCACGCGGCAACTGAGCACCGATATCCTGCACGGAATCACCCGCGCCTCTGTCTTGCGTTTTGCCGCCGAGGCGCAATTCGAAGTGGAAGAACGCCCCTTCACCGTCGCCGAAGCACAGGCGGCAGATGAGGCGTTTTCCACCGCCGCCAGCATCTTTGTGATGCCGGTGGTGGAGGTTGACGGCAAACCGGTGGGCAAGGGAACGCCGGGGCCAGTGGCCGCGCGCCTGCGTGAAATCTATCTGGACGAAATGCGCAAAACGGCGATCTGAACAGCGGACGGGCCGCAGCCGCCCATCCCCTGTCGCGGTCGTCAGGCCGCGCGCGTGACGACGATGTCACCCTGCTGAACGCTGGCGGCAAGCGTGCCTTCCAGCACCGCAAAGATCGTA
>JALOSO010000307.1 GCA_025458385.1 Paracoccaceae bacterium
TGATCCGCGGGCAATACAACTGGGCGCGCGAACATTTCACCGACAACCCCGCCCATATCGCCGTGGCGTGGAACGGTCTGACGGGATCGCGCATGGCTTTCATGGCGGGCGCGCGCGATGCGGGCGCTGCCACGCTTTATGCCGAACTTGCCCCCTTTCCCGGCCGCATCACGCTAGACCCGGCGGGGGTGAATGCCGAAGGGTCCGTACCACAGGACCCGGCCTTTTACGCAAATTGGGCGGGCATTGATCCTGCACGCAATGGCGACGGCTGGCGCGCCATGGGTGCAGGCCAGACCGCCCGCCCATCCCGCCGCCGTGATGTTGGGCAAAGCGATGCCCCGCTGCCCGATGCGCCCTTTCTGTTCTGTCCGCTGCAAGTGCCGGATGACAGCCAGGTCACGTTGTTTGCCGGGTGGGCTGGCGGAATGACGGGGTTCCTCTCTGCGTTGGGCGAGGCCGCGCAAGCGCTGCCTAAAGGCTGGCACCTGCGTCTGAAAGAGCACCCGAGTGCCAAGACCCCCCTTGCCCCGCTGATCGCACCGCTGCTGGCCACTGGCCGAGTGGTGCTGGACAATGCCACCGACAGTTTTGCGCAACTGACGGCCAGCCGGGGCGTGGTGACACTGAATTCCTCGATGGGGTTGCAGGCGTTCTTCCATGACAAGCCCGTCATCGTCCTTGGCCGGGCTTTTTGGGCCCTTCCCGGGGTGGCGGTGCAGATGAAAGGTCAGGTCGATCTGGATGCCGCTTTCGCCGCCCCCGATGCGCTGACCTTTGATCAGGGCGCACGCGCGCGGTTCATGAACTGGCTGGATCAGGTCTACTACCCCCGGTTCGACTGGCCCGAAGGCAACGCCGACCTTCCGGCCTTTGCCGCGCGCCTTGATGCTGCCCGCGCCTTGCGTTAAGGGGCCAGCGTTCCAATCCCTGAAAGTGAGACGAAAATGGGCTATCGGGTCGCAGTTGTGGGCGCCACAGGCAATGTGGGCCGCGAAATGCTGAACATCCTCGCCGAGCGCGAGTTTCCTGTGGATGAGATTGTGGCGCTGGCGTCGCGCAAATCACTTGGCACTGAAATCAGCTTTGGCGACAAAACCCTGAAATGCAAAGACCTTGATACGTTCGATTTCACCGGATGGGATATCGCCCTGTTCGCCGTGGGGTCTGAGGCCACCAAGATCTATGCGCCAAAGGCCGCTGCGGCGGGCTGCATCGTCATCGATAACTCCAGCCTTTACCGTTATGATCCGGCCGTGCCGCTGATTGTGCCGGAAGTGAACGCCGATGCGATCATGGGCTACAAGAACAAGAACATCATCGCCAACCCCAACTGTTCGACCGCGCAGATGGTGGTGGCACTGAAGCCCCTGCATGACCGCGCGCGGATCAAGCGGGTGGTGGTGGCGACCTACCAGTCAGTCTCGGGTGCGGGCAAGGAAGGCATTGACGAGCTGTGGGATCAGACGAAGGCCATCTACAACCCCACCGACAACGTGCCGCCAAAGAAATTCTCCAAGCAGATCGCGTTCAACGTGATCCCGCATATCGACGTCTTTCTTGATTCCGGTGAAACCAAGGAAGAATGGAAGATGGTGGCCGAAACGAAAAAGATCCTCGATCCAGCGATCAAGGTCACGGCGACCTGCGTGCGCGTGCCGGTATTCGTGGGCCATTCGGAAGCGGTGAACGTGGAGTTCGAGGACTACCTCGATTGGCAGGAAGCGCAGGATATCCTGCGTGAGGCGCCGGGTGTGCTGGTGGTGGATAAGCGCGAGGCGGGTGGTTACATCACGCCGATCGAATGTGTGGGTGAATATGCCACCTATGTCAGCCGCATCCGGCAGGACAGCACGATCGAGAATGGCCTGTCGATGTGGGTGGTCAGTGACAACCTGCGCAAGGGCGCGGCGCTGAACGCGGTGCAGATTGCCGAAGTGCTGGGCAACCGGGTGCTGAAAAAGGGCTGAAAGCCCTGACTGGCCGTTTTCCAAAGGACATCGCGCCCCGGACATGTTCCGGGGCGCGCATTCCAGACCCACGGATCGCGGTCAGTGGCGGGCTTGGGTCATCGCCCCCAAGGCTGCGCCGGTGCGGGCGTCAAGGGCCAACCAGATACACCTCATAGGATACCTTGGTCACCGATCCGCCGGCAACGCGGGCAACAATCGTCTTGTCCATGGTATTCTGGCAGGCCTTGCACATCACGCTTTCGCCGACGGTCTTGTTCGTCTTCAAGCCAAGGATCGCGATATCGATCGATTTCAGCGTGGTCTCATTGGGGCCCATCGTCACCGCCGCGATGACAGCTTCAAGCCGCTCGATATGGAAAATCTCCATATGCATCTGCGATTCACCTTGGCCGCTGCTTTGCTGCCCGACCCGACTGCCGTTTGCCAGCGTTGCGATGTTCGCACTTAGGCTAAGCGCGCGGATGCGTTTGCCATTCGACAGCACAAGATCACAGACCATCATCCCCACAAGGCAGGAATCGCCCGAATCATCCGGGATATTGCCGAACAACTGCTTTGCCTTGTCCTTGCTGATCGTCGCAAAATGCGTTGCCGGCCTTGTATGCGGGACCGAGTCAAGCTCGACCAGAAAGTTGCGGCAGACAGTGGCCCTGTCACCCCAATTGTCAGAGATTTCGCCCGAAATCTCCCATGCGGCGCAGGTGGCGCGATCTTCGAAAAGCTGGCAGGTTACATTTCCCTCGTGGGCGGCCACCAGCGTCAGATCGCCCACCCGGTGCGTGGTGCATTTCCAGTAATCGGCCACGTCGCCCGCCAGACCGGTCGCCATGTCGCGCAGATAGCGCAAGCGCGCGGTCTGAACGGCGGGCGGGGTTGGCACAATCGTTGTGGCAAGGCAGGTCTCGCCATACATCAGCGCACTTAGCGTCCAGCCTTTGGCGACCATGTCCTGATAGATGGTGGCAAGCTGCGCCGGGGTAAAGGTGGCCGGTGCGGCATCAGGGCGTGGCACATCCACCTGTTTGCACAGGATCGGATGCCGAAAGATCCAGCCCCAGCTGTCACCCGGCACGCTATAGCCGAAATTGGCAAACTCTTCATCATTCTTGCAGGCCGCAACAACGCGGCGAATGACAGCAACAATATCATCGGAAAACATCTCTAACCCCCTTCAACGGCCCGTAATCCGGGCCCATCAGCATTGGACCCGCAGCACCATTTCCAGAAGAATCACCCCGCAAGCATAACCGGGAACTGCACGAAGGAACGGCCTTTCTTCAACCCAGACGTGTGGCCAGCCAT
>JALOSO010000308.1 GCA_025458385.1 Paracoccaceae bacterium
GGCCACCAGTCGCGGTTTGAGCGGACACCAACCTTTGCGTGCTTGACGGCACCGTGGTTGAACGGGCACTGACCCCCGGCAATATCATTTCCGTCCATGACGCGATCCTTTCCGATGTGATGATGGCTGTGGCAAAACATGGCTTTGGCCCACAAATGCAGGCCCACCGCATGATGGGTGACTAGCAGAGTTGACTGATTAGTTTAAGTTCGATTTTCTGATGTTACCGATAGGTATTGCTGATGAAAAATCTGACGCTTCGCCAGCTGCGCTATTTCGTGGCGCTTGCAGAAAGCCAGCACTTTGGCCTTGCGGCCGAGATATGTGCAATCACGCAACCGGCGCTGTCGATGCAGATCAAGGAGCTTGAAGATTCGCTTGGCACGCCGCTGTTCGAACGTTCGTCGCGCCGGGTGCGGCTGACACAGTTTGGCGAAGGCTTTTCCCTGAAAGCGCGCGAAGTGCTGCGCAGTGTCGATGCCTTGGGTGACATGGCGCGCATCGCAGGCGGGCGGGCGTTGACCGCGCTGCGCCTGGGCATCATTCCGACTGTGGCCCCCTATCTGCTGCCGGCCATCATCGGCGATCTTTTGCAGGCCAATGCCGGTCTTGATCTGCAGGTGCGCGAAACGGTAACGCCAAAACTGCTGTCAGAGCTGGCGGATGGGCGCATCGATGCGGCAATTGTCGCGTTGCCGCTGTCAGAACCGGGGCTGGCCGAGGTCGCGCTGTTCTCGGAGGAATTTGTGCTGCTGCGCCCGGCCAGTGATGCCAACAAACCCGTGCCAAACCGCGAAATGCTGCGTGAGATGCGGCTATTGCTGCTGGAAGAGGGGCATTGCTTTCGGGATCAGGCGCTGTCGTTCTGCAGCTTTGGCGCGGCGGCCCCCCGCGAGCTGCTGGAGGGCAGTTCACTGTCAACGCTGGTGCAAATGGTCAGCGCCGGAATTGGTGTGACGCTGATCCCGGAAATGGCGATGCCGCTTGAGTTGCGGTCAGCGCGCGTGTCGGTCGCGCATTTTCCGCCGCCTGCCCCGGCGCGGATGATTGGCATGGTCTGGCGCAAAGGCAGCGGTCTGGCTGAAAGGCTTGCCGAGGTGGCGGCGGTGGTGGGCCAGACGGCCGCGCGGGTCAGGGCAAACCGTGAAAATGCGCCGCTGGGTCTGTTGCCGCAACAGCATTAGCCGCGTCGGCGCAGGTAGACATAATAGGCCCCAGAGCCGCCGTGGCGCAGGTGTGCTTCGGTCACCTGCAGAACCACCGGGCCAACCGGCGGCAGGCGCAGCCATTGCGGCACCTGATGACGCAACGCGCCAACCCGCTGGGGGATGGGGCCGATATCTTCGCGGCGCTTGCCCTTGCCCGAGATGACCAGAACCAGACGCAGCCCATTTGCATGCGCGTTCAGCACAAAGCGGATCAGTTCAGGGTGGGCCTCTGCCAGCGTCATACCGTGCAGGTCAATCCGCGCTTCGGGGGCCAGCTTGCCGCGTGTCATCTTGCCAAAGGCCTTGGCATCCATCTGCAAGGGTGCGGTGGCCAAGGCGGTGGCCAGATCGGGTGCAATGCGATGGGCGGTCGCCGTGCGGGCCTTTTCGCCCAGACTGAACAGGGGCAAGGGCGCTGCCGCAGTAACGGTCACGGGGGGGTGCCTGGGGCCGGGTACCGGATCAGGCAGGATCAGATCAGCGGTTTTGTGCAAGGGACGTGCCGTGCGCGCCACGGTTTGCCACAGGGCCTGTTCATCAGGGTGCAAATGGCGTTTGCGCGACATGGGTCACAGATCGTCCAGCATGGCAAAGGCACGGTCGATCGGCAGCAGTGTCACCATACGCCCGCTGTCCTTGATAAGCCCGGCGGCATCGCCCGCCGCGTCACCCGTGCCAAAGAAGATATCGGCGCGTTGCGGGCCCTTGATTGCCCCGCCGGTATCTTGCGCGATCATCAGTTGCCGCAAGGGCCGAGCGCCGTCCTTTTCGATCCAGACAGGGGCGCCCAGCGGGGTAAAGGCGGGGTCTATGGCAACACTGCGCATCGTCGTGATGGGGCGACCCATCGCACCAATCGGGCCGGTTTCCGCAGACAGATCGTCAATCACCCGGAAAAAGACGTAGGACGGATTGATGTTCAGCAGGTCGGCACCGGCGGCCGGGTTGGCCCGGACAAAGGCCTTGATATCCTGGGCCGAGACCTGATCGATGGTGCGCAACCCACGGCGGATCATCTCTTGTCCAACGGATTGATAGGCATGGCCGTTGCGCCCGGCATAGCCCACGCGCAGCACCTGTCCGTCCGGCATCACGATACGGCCAGACCCCTGAATCTGCAGAAAGAACGCCTCGACCGGGTCATCCAGCCAGGCGATTTCCAGCCCGCGCCCGCGCAACACGCCCGATTCGATCACAGCGCGGCTGTGGTAAACCTGACCATCCGTCAATTCGGGCGGGCGGCGATAGATGGGGGTTGTGTAACGCGGCGTGCGGACGGGGGATCCGGCAAGTTCCGGTTCATAGTAGCCCGTGAACAGTGCAGGATTGTCACCGACCCGCACGGGCAGGAAGAACAGTTCAAAGAATGCGCGCGCGCTTTCATCGCTGCCCGCGCTGTCGGCCGCCACAGCGCATAGCGATTCCCAATCAGGCCCCTTGATCAGATCACAGGTTGCGCGAAAGGCTGCCAGCGCCGCAGCGTGGTCATCTTCGGCCCAACCCTCCAGATCGTCAAAGCCGAGAACCTGCGCCTTTGCGCCACCTGCCATCATCGCGCAAACCGCGATGGCGCATGACAGCGCACGCATCACTCTCCGGTAGCGATCAGTTGCCAGTTCGGGTCGTCCACGCCCATCCGGCGTGAATAGGTCCAGATATCGCGCTGCTTTTTCACCTCGGTCGGGCTGCCCTCGATCACCTCGCCCGCCTTGTTGCGAACAACGGATGTCAACTCTCCGACGTAGCGCACCACGATTTCGGCGGTCTTGCTGCCTGCGTCAAAGGTCGCATCCTGCAGCACCAGTTCCCGCAGGCCGACAAAGGTGGCCTCGACGGTCAGCCCTTCGGCCTCACGCGCGCGGATGGCCTCTTCGAATGAATGCTCCACATCTGCCGACAGGAAGGGGCGCACCTTTTCAAGCTCTCCCTTTTCATAGGCCATCAGGATCATCTCATAGGCGCCGCGCGCGCCTTGCAGGAAGGTGTTCACGGAAAAGTCAGGCTCTGCCCCCTTCATCGCCGCCAGCGCCCGGGCTGCCGAAGACCC
>JALOSO010000068.1 GCA_025458385.1 Paracoccaceae bacterium
TGGTCCGAGGCCTATGGCCTGTTCCTGAACGGCGAGGCGGATATGGTGCTGTCCTACACCACCTCACCTGCCTACCATATCGGCGCAGAGGGCGATGCCACAAAGTCTGCAGCCTTGTTCAGCGATGGCCATGCCCTGCAGATCGAGGTTGCGGGCAAACTGGCCGCCACGGATCAGCCGGCGCTGGCCGATGCATTTCTGGCCTTCATGACCAGCCCGGCCTTTCAGACTGTGATCCCGGAAACCAACTGGATGTATCCTGCCGTGACACCGGAAGACGGCCTGCCTGCCTCATTCGACACGCTGATCCGGCCTGAAACCTCGGTCATGTTGCCCGAGGACGCGGTCCCGGCCCGCCGTGACATTGCGGTTGAGATATGGCGCAACGCGCTGTCGCAATAGCGGCGGGCGCCGTTGCCGCAACGCTGGCCCTGTTGACGCTGGGAACGGCCGCTGTCGTGCTGCTGCATGGCAACGCCGGTGGTCTGCGTCTGGGGCCAGCCGATATTGCGGCCATCCGCTTTACCCTGCTGCAGGCGGCCCTGTCGGCGGTGATTTCAACAGCCGTTGCCATCCCGCTGGCCCGCGCAGTGACGCGGCAGCGCTTTGCCGGGCGGCAGGCGCTGATCACGCTGCTGGGGGCGCCCTTTCTGCTGCCGGTCATCGTGGCGATCCTTGGTCTTGTCGCTGTCTTTGGCCGGGCAGGTTGGCTTAATCAGGCGCTTGTTCTGCTGGGGGCCCCGGCCTTTGACCTGTATGGGCTGCACGGCGTTGTGCTGGCCCATGTCTTTCTGAACATGCCCCTTGCGACACGGATGATCCTGCATGGCTGGCAGGCCATCCCGGCCGAACGTTTGCGTCTGGCCGCCGCGCTTGACCTGCCGCCTTCGGCCATCTTCCGACATCTGGAATGGCCGATGCTGCGCGCCGTTCTGCCCGGTGCGCTGACCGCGGTTTTTACCATCTGCCTGACGAGTTTTGCTGTGGCGCTGACGCTGGGCGGCGGCCCGGGGGCCACGACGGTTGAATTGGCAATCTATCAGGCGCTGCGCTTTGACTATGATCTTGGCCATGCCGCAGGTCTGGCCGGGGTGCAGTTTGCACTTTGCGCCGGGGCGGCGCTACTGGCCTGGCTGCTGGTGCCTGCCGGCGGTTTTGGGGCCGGGCTTGACCGCGCAACCTGGCCCTTGTTGCAAAGGGGTTGGCGCCGCGTCGGGGATTTCACCGTGATTGCGCTGGCGATCGTGTTTCTGGTTTTGCCCCTGGCGATGGTGATCGCGCGTGGCCTTCCGGGGTTGGCTGCGCTTCCCCCCACGGTCTGGCCTGCTGCGATGCGTTCCGTCCTGATCGCCCTGCCATCGGCGTTGCTGGCAACGCTGGCTGCCCTGTCCCTGGCCCTTGCCGTGGCCGGGGCGGGCCGTCGTTACGGGCGCTGGCTTGATGTGGCAGCGCTGCTGCCATTGGCAACATCGGGCCTTGTGCTGGGAACCGGGCTGTTTCTGGCGCTGCAACCGGTCGTGCCGCCGACCAAACTAGCCTTGCCGGTGACCCTGCTGGTCAATGCCGCCCTTGCCTTGCCCTTTGTCTATCGCCTGCTGCTGCCCGAAGCGATGGCCCTGCAGCGCGATTATGGCCGGTTGACGCGTTCCCTGAACCTGACAGGGCCTGCACAACTTGTCCTGATCATCCTGCCGCGGCTTGCCCGGCCCCTTGGGTTTGGGGCGGGTTTGGCGGCGGCCCTGTCGCTGGGGGATCTGGGGGTGATCGCCCTGTTTGCAACCGAAGGACAGGCCACGCTGCCCCTTGTCATCAGCCGCCTGATGGGCGCCTATCGCATGGATGCGGCGGCGGGGGCTGCGCTGATGCTGGTGCTGATCGGCCTGACCTTGTTCATGCTGCTGGATTGGATGGGACGCCGTGCTGCACCTGGATGACCTGACACTGGCCCTGGGCGATTTTCGGCTGCGTGCCGACTGGTCTTTGCCTGCCGCTGGCCAGCGCGTGGCCGTCATCGGGCCATCCGGCGCGGGCAAGTCCACCTTGCTGCAGGCCATTGCCGGGTTCGTGGCCCCTGAACAGGGCCGTATCCTGTGGCAGGGGGGCGATCTGGCCAGTACAGCGCCGGGCCAACGGCCGGTCAGTATCCTGTTTCAGGATCAGAACCTGTTTCCGCACCTGAGCATTGCCCGAAACCTTGCCCTTGGCCTGAACCCGCGTCTGCGCCTGTCACGCGACGCGTGGGATCAGGTCACCGCCGTGCTTGACCGCGTGGGTCTGCAAGGCATGGGCGAACGGCGGCCTGCCGACCTGTCGGGCGGCCAGCAGGGGCGCGCGGCCCTTGCCCGGGCCTTGCTGCGCGCCCGCCCGCTTTTGCTGCTTGATGAACCCTTTGCCGCCCTTGGCCCGGCCTTGAAAGCCGAAATGATGGCCCTGCTGACCGAAGTGGCCACCAGCACCGGGGCCACCACCCTGATGGTGACGCATGACCCGGACGACGCCCGCCGCCATGCTGACCTGACCATCCTGGTGGCCGACGGCACCGCCCATGCCCCGGCCACGACAGCCGCGCTTTTCGCAAACCCTCCGCCCGCCTTGAAGGCCTATCTGGGCGAAGGGTGATCACCCCAGACAGCAAAAGGCCCCCGCAAGCTGCAGGGGCCTTCTGTTTTCTTTCATCCGGCCTGCCGGCCCGCGTGCCGCGATCAGGCCTGATCCTTGCGCCCCTTGACGCCGGCCCATAGCCGCTTGTTCGTCAGGTACAGCAACACCGCCAGAATCGACAGCATGAACACGCCGACGAACCCCGCCTCTTTGCGGGCGTTCAGCTTTGGCTCTGCCGTCCACATCAGGAAAGCCGAGACATCCATGCTGATCTGGTCTGCCGTCGCCGCAGTCCCATCTGCATAGGTGACGATATCATCCGAAATCGGTGGCGGCATGGCGATCCAGCTGCCGATGATGGTCGAATGGCCGTGTTCATCCTTGCAGCTGTCCGGAACGCCGCCGTTTGCGAAGGCGGTGTTGTAGTAGCCGTCAAAATCCTCGGGGGCGCAGGCGGGCGGATCGACATAACCCATCAGCAGCGCGTGGATGTACTCTGCCCCGCCCATTCCGTTCACAAGCTGGCTGATACCCGTCCCGTAGGGCCCGCTGAACCCCTTGCGCTGCTTGGCCATCAAGCTCAGGTCAGGGGCGGCAGCAAGGTGATGGGCCGGGAAATGATCCGTGGGGGCCAGCGGCCGGAATTCACCCGTGGCGATATCATAAAGATGGCGATTGCTGTCTTCGTCATAGACAGGGAAATCAGTCGCATACTGGCGCACCTGATCTTCGGGCAGCATCGGCCCACCTTCATCCGACAGCGTCCGGATCGGAACCTGCTCCAACCCGTGGCATGCAGCGCAAACCTCGGTATAGACCTGAAGGCCGCGCTGCAGTTGCATTTGGTCGAACGTGCCGAACGGGCCTTCATGTGCGAAGGCCACATCCTCGATCACGGTTTTCGATTCCGCAAAAGCCGCTGTTACGCTTAGCGCAAGCCCGGCCGCGCCCCAGAGCATTGTTTTGATTGCTGACATCTTCATGCTCTCTTTCATTCGGCCGGCTGAGCGCTGGGATAATGCGACTTGTAGTCGTCTTCGATCGTCGCGGGTTGTGCCAGCGGTTTCTCGATAACCCCCAAAAGCGGCAGGATCACAAGGAAATAGGCGAACCAGTAGGCCGATGCGATCAGCGAGATCGTGGCATAGGGTTCTTCCGCAGGCATCGCGCCCACCCACATCAGCACGACAAAGTCGATGCACAGCAGCGCGAACCACCACTTGAACATCGGGCGATAGCGCCCCGAACGCACGCTCGAAGTATCCAGCCACGGCGCAAGCGCCATGACAACAATCGCCCCGAACATCGCCAGCACGCCAAAGAACTTGGCGTCGATGATGCCGAATGACAGCCATTCAACCGCAATCACCACCCAGACATCCGCCGTAAAGGCCCGCAGAATTGCGTAGAACGGCAGGAAATACCATTCGGGCACGATATGCGCCGGTGTCACCAGCGGATTGGCCGGGATATAGTTGTCAGGGTGTCCCAGATAGTTGGGCATGAAACCCACAACCGCAAAGAACACCGCCAGGATCACGGCCAGGGCGAACAGGTCCTTGATCACGAAATAGGGCCAGAACGGCAGGGTATCGCGCTGCGCCTCTTCCTTGCTGGTGCGGCGCACCTCGACCCCGGTCGGGTTGTTGTTGCCCGTGGTGTGGAAGGCCCAGATATGCACGGCGACAAGGCCCGCAATCACGAAGGGCAGCAGGTAATGCAGGCTGAAAAAGCGGTTCAGCGTGGCATTGTCCACCGCCGGGCCGCCCAGCAGCCATTCCTGCAGGGTCGGGCCAACACCCGGGATCGCGCCGAACAGGCCGGTGATCACGGTCGCACCCCAGAACGACATCTGGCCCCATGGCAGCACATAACCCATGAAGGCTGTGGCCATCATCAGCAGGTAGATGATCATGCCGATGATCCATGTCACCTCGCGCGGGGCCTTGTAGCTGCCGTAGTAAAGGCCGCGGAAGATGTGCAGATAGACCGCAAAGAAGAACAGCGACGCGCCGTTCATGTGCATGTAGCGGATCATGTGGCCGCCGTTCACGTTGCGCATGATGTGTTCGATCGACGAAAACGCCTCGTTGACATGCGGGGTGTAGTGCATGGCCAGAACGATGCCGGTCACGATCTGCAGGGCAAGGCAGAAGGTCAGCACAATGCCCCAGATCCACATCCAGTTCAGGTTGCGCGGTGTCGGGATGGTCAGCGTATCGTGGATCAGCCCCGCAATCGGCAGGCGGCGGTAAAGCCAGCGCTCGCCATTGGTCTTGGGCTCGTAATGGTCGTGTGGGATTCCAGCCATGATCGTGTCCTTACCCCAGCTTCAGTGTTGTTTCGTTTTCGAACGTCGCCAGCGGCACCGGCAGGTTGCGCGGCGCAGGCCCGCGGCGGATACGCCCGGCCGTGTCGTAATGCGAGCCGTGGCAGGGGCAGAACCATCCGCCGAAATCACCGGCATCGCCCAGCGGAACGCAACCCAGATGGGTGCAGACCCCGATCATCACCAGCCATTCGCCAGCCGGATCAAGCGTCCGGTTTTCATCGGCGGCCGAGGCATCATCGGCAACATTGCGGTTGTCGGCCAGCGGATCGGGCAATGTCGTGATATCGACGGCGCGCGCGGCCTCAATCTCTTCGGGGGTGCGACGGCGGATGAACACGGGCTTGCCCAGCCATTTCACCGTCAGCTGCGTGCCGGGTTCAACCCCGCTGATATCGACATAAATCGACGCCAGCGCCTGCACATCGGCCGAAGGCGCCATCTGCCGCACCAGACCCCAGCCTGCGGCCCCGGCCACAACCGCCCCTGCACCCGCTGTCGCGTAGTACAGAAAATCGCGCCGCGTTCCTGCGTTCTCATCTGCGTGGGACACGAAACTTCTCCATTCCAGGGCCCGCGTCCGGGCCAAAACCGACAGGGCGCCAGCTGCCTGACGCCATTCCCCGCGGCTTTTAGCCAAAGCCTTGTGCCGCGTCCAGCGGGCAATGGGGGGCAGCGCGTGGGCAAATCCGCGCAATGACACCCGATTTTCCGACCTGTCACGCAATTCTGGGGCAGAACGTCCCAGCTTCAACCGTCTGCGACAGAACGTAGCGCCAGCACGGCCTTATGCCGGCGGCACCGTCGCCTGCATTGATGGGCGCGCCAGAAACCCGTCGGCCCATTGCGCCAGTGCCGGGCGACTCAGTCGCCATTCCCGCGCGCCCAGCCGGAAATCCACGTAACCAAGTGCGGCACCCAGCGCGATATGCCCGATGTTCGGGCAGGCAAGAGGCGGCGCGGTCAGATGATCCATCCAGTCCGCCTCCAGCACATCCAGCGCGCGGGCAATCTTGGCCCATTGCGCATCAACCCACGGCTGATAGCGCATCTCTTCCGGCCGCAGCCGCGCCTCATAGACCATCAGCAGCGCCGCATCCAGAATGCCATCCGCCGTCGATTCGAGCACCAGCGTGCGCCACAAGGCATCACCCGTGGGATAGGCCCCTGCGCCTGCCAGATCATCCAGATACCGGCAGATCACCCGGCTGTCATACAGCGTGCCATGCGGCGTGGTCAGCACCGGCACTTTGCCAAGCGGGTTCTCCGCCAAAGGCAAAGACCCCGGTTCCAGCGGCGTGCCGGATGCCGGAATGCGCTGCACACGGTCGGCCAACCCCGCCTCATGGATCAGCACAGTGATCTTGCGCACGTAGGGCGAGGTGGGTGAGTAATAAAGCTGCATGCGACGTCCTTTCCGATCTGGTTATGCCAGCCAGTCTACCAAGCGTGCATGCATCCAGACATCGTTCTGATTTTCAACCGGCCTGCCCGCCGCCACGGCCACTGCGGCCGTCAGCCTGTCGTGATCCGCTGGCGCAAGATCGCGGCGGGCTGGCAGTTCGCGCACCAGATCACCCAGCAGGGGAAATTGCACATGCTGCGTGAACAGCCGTTCCAACCACGCAAGACTTTGACCATCGCGCAGTTTCTTGAAACGCCCGGCGATTTCGTTGCTGGCATAGGATGCATTGTCAATGTTCACGGCGCCTTCGGCCACATGCATCAGCCCTGTCAGATCAAGGCCCGCCTCTGTTGCGCCAAGCGATGACATGGCTGTACCGATCCACCCTGTTTCCATCCGCACAAGATCAAACGCGGCGTCCAGCAATGCCTGATCGGCCACAGCGACCGCATGACGAAACGCCAGATTGATCACGCGATTGCGAAAACCAAGGCCCGATAACCCTTCGGATTGCGGCAGGTGCCGGGTCAGATCATGCATCAGATGCAGCTTGGTAACGGGCGTCGGGTTTTGGGGAAATGCGCGGGTGTAAAGGCCATTGAACCAATTGTAACTGCCGCTGATCATATCCAGCGACGCAATGGTTTGCGAGGATTTCAGCATGAATTCCACAATGTCATGATCCTGCAAGGCGGCCTTGTGCTTATCCAGCCCCCGCAGGCCAAAGGCCCGCAGCAGCGGTGAAAGCGTCGCGTCCTGAAACGTGTTGCGGTAAAAGGCAAGCAGTGCCGCACCATCGGCAAAGGGCGCTGCTTGCAGCAGATGGCGGGTGGCAGGGTGTTCGGCCTGGCCGATCTGGTACATGTAGCCATCAAGCCGCCTGACAATATCGCCAAACTGCGCATGCGCTTGTGCCGCTGCAATCGTGGTCATCAGGACCGCCGCCGCATCAGCATCATTGGTCAAGTCTGCGATATGTGACGAAAAGGATGCGATGATCTGCGGCAGGATCGGGTCATTCCGCTTGTCCTTCAGGGCCTTCAGCAAGGCCGGTATCTGCCGCCGTTCTGACGCAAGCCAGTAAAAGATCACTTGCCGCACTTCTGCCGCCGGATCATCCGCCAGCCGTGCCGCGAGCAACCGATCCAGCGTTCCAGCCTTGTGTTGCGACCAGTCATGATCTTCGGCCCAGCCCTCCAAAACCAGTGTCTGCACAAGGCTGGCGCGCACCTGAGGGGTCGGATCCTCAACAAGCAGGGCGATCATCAGCCCCACAAACCTGGGTTCGGAAAAGTAGCCGGGCACCCTTGCCTCTTCATCACAGGCGACAACTTCGGTCCGCAGTGCGCCGTGCGGGTGTGTTGACAGCAAGTGAAACGCGATATCGGCAAGGTCTTCGGGATCTGACACGATCTTTTGCAGCGTCCGCCATGCGATGCGCGTGTAATCGGGATAAGGCACCTCCCAAAGATAGCGCAGCAGAAATGGGATAAAGAGGTCTTTGTCCGCTTCTGGCGTGCGGTCCGGGTGGCGCAACAGCTCATCAAACGCATACAGCCGTTCGGGGCTGTTGCTGCCATGTTCGGTTTCATTGAGCACCCAAAGCAGATCGGAAAAGTGATCGCCAAGGCCGGTCCGCGCGATCTCTTCCAGGGTGCGCCCTGCCACGATTGCGTTGTAATCCACCAGCGCCCCCTTGTTACAGCCTGCGGCCACAAGGCCTATCGCCTGACAAAGGCCAGGTCAGCCCCCATCAGCACCACAATCGCCCGCGCACATATGCGACCCTGCAAGGGCCAACAGCGGCCCGCCCGGGTGCGCGAAGGGCAGACTGGTGGACGGTCGGCCACCCGACACGCGGGCATTGTCTGCATGCGCGCACCCCGAAATGAAAAAGACCGCCCCGGTTGCCCGCAGCGGTCCTTATCCTGCCAACTGAAACGCGATCAACCCTGACGGGCCTTGTAGCGCTTTTGCGTCTTGTTGATCACATAGACGCGGCCTTTACGGCGCACGACCTGGCAATCGCGATGACGCGTCTTCAGCGAGCGGAGCGAATTCGCAACCTTCATCGGTTTTCTCCCTCTTGCCGGCGCGTCTGCGCCGCATGAAAACAACGTGCCCCCTTGCGGGAACGGTGAAATGGTGGGCGGTACTGGGATCGAACCAGTGGCCACTACGATGTCAACGTAGTGCTCTACCGCTGAGCTAACCGCCCACGCTGCCTGCACTGCCCCACCCAAACAAAAAGACGCGGGTGGAACCGCGCCGGATGCGGGGTCTATAAAAGGTTGCTGGCGCGGGTTCAAGGGGTTTTGGCATTACGGTTTTTCGCACTATAGTCGGCAAACAAACCCGGGGTTTTCATGCCAAGCGCCGCCGTGCCCGCCTTTTCCATTGCCGCGCCTGATCTGCGCGACACGCCGGTCATCTTTTCCTCACCGCATTCGGGCCGCAGCTATTCTGATGCGTTTCTGGCCCAGTCTCTGCTGGATGCACGGATGATCCGGTCTTCCGAAGACGCCTTTGTCGACCAGCTGTTCAGCGCAGCCCCGGCCTATGGTGCCCCCCTGATCACGGCCAACCTGCCGCGGGCCTATCTTGATCTGAACCGCGCGCCAGATGAACTGGACCCCGCCCTGATCGACGGCATCAACCGCCCGGCGCACAATCCGCGCGTGTCGTCGGGCCTTGGGGTGATTCCCCGCGTGGTGGCGAATGGCCGGGCGATCTATCGCGGCAAGCTGCCGCTGTCCGAGGCCGAGGCGCGGATTGCCCGCGTCTGGCACCCGTATCACAATGCGCTGCGCCGGCTGATCGACGAAAGTCAGGCGCGGTTCCAGCAGGCGATTCTGATTGATTGCCATTCGATGCCGCACGAGGCGATCGAAAGCCATGTCCGCCCGGGTGCGCAACGCCCCGAGGTTGTCCTGGGTGACAGGTTCGGCGCGGCTGCCGGGCGCGAGGTGATGGACCGGGTCGAAGCGGCCTTTGCCGCCGCAGGGCTGCGGGTGGCGCGCAATTCGCCCTTTGCCGGGGCCTATATTGCCCAGGCCTATGGCCGCCCGTCACGCGGCAATCATGTTGTGCAGGTCGAGATTGACCGGGCGCTGTACCTTGATGAAGCACGCATCGAACTGCGGCCTGATTACCCGGCGTTTTACCGGCTGATTTCAGGCGTTGTGGCCGAAATTGCCGGCATCGGGCGCATCCCTTTGCCGATGGCTGCCGAATAGGCTGGCCAGCCCGGCCGCACGACGGCCCCGCAAGCGTGAATACTGCGCGAATTCGGCAGGCAAGGCGCCCTGCCGCGGGCATTTTGCTTGCCAGACCGGCCTTGGCTGATGGCAATCTGGTCACAGCAGGACCGCGGCCGCGCAGGGACGAAAGGGGGCGACCATGACCACCAAGGAACAAGGCGATGAGGCCCCGCGCTGGCGTGGCGACGAACGCACCTTACCAAACATCCCCGCCGAAGCCCGCTGGGCGTTGATCGAGGCGGAACAGAACAGCCGTCTGAAAAAGGTGCTGATGGTGCCGGTCTTTGCCGAACTGGCCACAGACCGTACGCCCGAAGACCTGATCCGCTTTCTGGAAGAACATCCTGACCAGTATGATCTGCCTGATCATGTCATGGACAGGCTTGCCGCCGAAGCCGCCCGCAAGGACCGCCCTGCCGATGACCCGGTGGTGTTCACCCTGCTCAGCCTGCCTGATTCCGTCGACAGCGCCTTCTGGACCGTGATCGCAGTTGGCCCGCCGCAGGCACGTGCGCTGCGCCCCGGCGGGTTTACCCGTGGCAGACCGATTGCCGTCAAGACCGGCAAGCTGTCAAAAACGCCGGTCATGGGAATCATCGACGACAGCATCGGTTTTCTGCACCACCGCTTTCGCAGACTCGATGGCCTAAGCCGGTTTCAGCATCTGTGGCTGATGCATTCCGATACGCTGGCCGGCAATCCCGGCCCGGTTTCTGGCCCGCCCGTGCTGTTCGGGGTTGAGTTGACCAAGGGCGACATTGACACGCGCCTGACCAGCGGGCGCAGCGAGATGGCGCTGTACCGGCAGGTGAATTCCGGGATCTTCGGGGCGGCCAGTCGCCATGGCACGGCGTTTCACGCAGGCCATGGCAGCCATGTGCTTGACCTTGCCTGTGGGGCCACCGCGACCGAGGCCATGGCCGAAGTGCCGATCCTTGGCGTGCAGCTTTCGCCCAACAGCATCGGTGAAACATCGGGCAGCCTGCTGGACCCTGATATCGTACGCGGACTGGACTGGATCATCACCCGCGCCCTGCAGATGCCGGGGCGGTTTCCGCTGATCATCAACCTCAGCCTGGGCGCCTTGGCTGGCCCGCAGGATGGCACAAGTCTGGTCGAACGCTGGATCCGCTCGGAAATCACGCGCTATCACCACTTCTCGGGGAAGGCGCCAATCCGGATCGTGGTGGCCTATGGCAATGCCTGGCGGGCCAGACTGGTTGCCGAAGCGGACCTGAAGCCCGGCGAATCTGTGACGCTTGACTGGTGTCTGCTGCCGGATGATGCCACGAAAAGCGTGCTGGAACTGCGCTGCGCAAAAGGGCGCGGCGGCCAGATCGACCTTGATCTGTCGCCCCCGGATGGCGCGGCGCCACTGTCGCGCCCCTTGTTCCGAAACGCACCGCTGGTTGACAGGTACATCACCCCGCGCGGCATTGCCGCCGAGGTTTCGGATGCCATTGAAGCCGGATTTGACACAGCGCTGGTCACCGTGGCCCCGACCGTGCGGTTCGATCTGCGGCCACTGGGGCCTGCAGGACGCTGGAACGTCAGGCTGACCAACACAGGCCAAAAGACCGAACACCTGATCCTGAAGGTGCAGCGCGACGATACGCCCGGGGGATATCGGCGCAATGGCCGGCAATCCTGGCTTGATCACCCCGCCGCCAGCGGGTTTGAACCAGCAACGCGTGCCTACAGCCTGCCTGCCGCCACGGGCCCTGTGACGCGCCGGGGGTCTGAGGTCAGCTATGCCGGGCTGATGCATCCGTCGGCCTATTTCGTCGGCGCGGCCCGCCCGGACCCGCGCGCCCAGAACGGGCGCCTGCCCGCGCATTACGCCTCTGAAGGCAGCTTGCCCAACCCCGCGGCGGCCACTGTCTCGGCCCTGGGTGATCAGGGCGAGGCGCTGCGTGGCCTGCGCGCGGCAGGGAACCTGACGGGATCAACCGCACGCCTGTCAGGCAGCAGCATGGCCGCGCCACAGATCGCCCGACGCCTGCTTGGGCTGGCCATGAACGGCAATCTTGCAGCGCAACCCGTGCCCAATACCCCGCATGATCCGGCCGAGATTGCACTGGTTCTGGGAACGGCCCCGGCGCCGGTGGCCGATGCACAATTGGGCAAGGGCACGGTGGTTGCCTGACAGGCACGCCGTCGCTTTGCCCGGTCTGTTGCGCTGGCCCGCAGAACGGCAAAAAGGCCCGCGGCATTCCGTGCCACGGGCCTGTGCCAGGATGACCGCCTTTGGTCAGGTCAGGTCAGGTCCATTCCTTCATGACTTCAACCAGCAAGGTCTGCAAAACGCTGCCCGCCGGGGCCACCGGAAGCGTGACGCTGCCCCCGGT
>JALOSO010000069.1 GCA_025458385.1 Paracoccaceae bacterium
GATGGTGATGGCGCGGATCGGCAGGCCAAGCGCCTTGCCCGCAGCCTTTGCGGCATTGACCCAAGCCCCGCCGCCGATGCCGGTCAGCAAGGTGAACTGCCCCTTGCCACACAGGTCGAGCGTTGAATGCTTGCCGCCCTGCCGGTCATAGACCCAGGCGTGCGGCAGCCGCGCGCCGGGGGTGGTGGTGGGGTGATAGTAAAGCTCCATGTTCGCGCCAACAGGGGCGGTGGTGCCGTCGCTGACGACCGCGCCCGAGGTGTAGCGCTGGTTCATCTCGACCCCGTGGCAGTCGAATTCATAGACCTTGGCGTCAATGGCCTTGCGCAACGCCGCGCGCTGCGCCTCACCCGCCGGGGTTGCATCGCAGCGCGCCGCCATGCTGGCCTCGATCCGCGCGTGATCAACGCCGCCATCCATGCCCAATGCCTCGAAGATCGGGCCGAACTCGGCGATGGACTGGTTCGCGCGGGTGACGATCTGCCGGGCGATCGGGGCGCGTTCGGTGGAGTAGCTGTCCAGCAGTTTGGGCGTCGCCTGTCCCTTGACCACGGCTGCCAGCTTCCACGCAAGGTTGAACGCATCCTGGATTGATGTGTTCGACCCCAGCCCGTTCGATGGAGGGTGCCGGTGCGCCGCATCGCCCATGATGAAGACGCGGTCCTTTTGCATATGGGTGGCATAGCAGTTGTTCACCGTCCAGGTGTTGGCGCTGATCAGATCGATCTCCAGATCCGGCACACCCACCAGTTGCCGCGCGACCTGCGTGGCCATCGCCGCGTCCACCACCGGGGCGGGCTGGGTGATGTCATAGCCCCAGACGATCAGCCATTCATTCCAGGGCCGCACCATTCGCACCAGCCCCATGCCGATGCCACCCACATTCGCGCCGGGTTGCATCACCCAGTAAAGCACGCTTGGCCGGTGGGCCACATAACGGCTCAGGTCGGCGCGGAACAGGATGTTCATCGACCCGCCGACACCCATTTTGCCCTCGAACGGCAAGCCCGCATGTTCGGCGACAAGGCTGTTTCCGCCATCCGCGCCTACCAGATACTTTGACCGCACAGTAAGATCCCTGCCCGTCAGCCGGTCGTGGCAGGTGGTTGTCACGCCATCTGCGTCCTGAACGTGGCTGACATACTCGGTCGACATCCGCGACTGTGCCCCCCGCGCGCAAGCGGTCTTGAACAGAATCGGCTCCATGAAGGTTTGCGGCAGATCGTTCATCTCGCAGGGGCTCGCGCGCAGATGGCGGGCCTTGGATTCCGGGCTGGTGCCCCAGGACTGCATCCGCCCCAGTTCCTCACCCGCCAGCGACACGCAAAAGACGTTGTTGCCCATCAGCTCTTGGTGGGCCGCATGCATCATCGCTTCGGCCTCGACCGCAGGGCCAAGGTCGCGCAGCACCTCCATCGTGCGCTGGTTGGTGATATGCGCGCGGGGGGTGTTTGCCAGCCAGCGATAGCGGTTCACGATCAGCACATCCACGCCATAGGACGCCAGCAGCGCAGCAGTGGATGATCCGGCCGGGCCGGTGCCAATCACCAGAACGTCGGTTGCAATATCAGCCATCAGAGGGTCCTTTCAGGATCAGGCGGCGTTGAACGGGAAACAGGGCAAGGCCCGTGCGGTCGGCAATCAGGCCCCACAGGCCGCGCGGCGCGAACAGCATGGTGACAATCGCCAGCAGGCCAAGTGCCAGCAGATAGATCGCGCCATAATCGGCAAAGGCCGTCTGCAGCGCCCAGAAGACCAGTACGCCCAGCACCGGGCCTTCCAGGCGGCCGATACCGCCGATCACGGCGATGAAGATCACATAGGCCGTCCAGTTGGTGACGCTGAAGGCGGCATCCGGCGATATGCGCGCGGTCTGCACATAGATCAGCGCGCCGACAAGCCCGGTCATCAAGGCGGCTGCCAGAAACACCAGCCATTTGACACGGCGGGCATCGACCCCCACGGATTGCGCCGCGTTGTCATTGTCGCGCACCGCCGCAAGGGCAAGGCCGGTGCGCGACCGCAGCAAGGCATGGATGGCAGCCATTGTCCCCACAGCCAGCAGTAACGCCAGCCAATAGGCCATCACATCACGCGCGGCGGCATCGCGCAGGCCGAACAGATCGGCAATCGCCGCGACGCCGATGATGTCGCTTGTGGCCTCACGCGGGAGTGACGTGCCCGTGCCGCCGCCCAAGGTTTTCCACTGCGCGACCAGCAGGCGCGTCACTTCAGCGATGACCCAGGTGCCGATGGCGAAATAGGCACCCTGCAGGCGGAAGGCAAAGAAGGCCATGGGAATGGCCAGAAGCAGGGCGGCCAGCCCACCCAGAAGGATGGCGGGAACAGGGTCCCAGCCCCACAGGATGACGCCCGCAAACATCGCATAGGCGCCGATGCCGACAAAGGCCTGCTGGCCGACGCTGACCATGCCGCCGAACCCGGCGATCAGGTTCCACAACTGGGCAAGGGTCAGCATCGTCAGGATGAAGAACAGGTCCTGGATCAGGCTGCGCGACGCAAAGGCCGGCAGGATCAGGCCAAGGGCAACAAGGCCAAGGGCGATCACGGCGGCAACCGTGCTGGCACGGGTGCGGGTGGTGACAAGATGGGCCATCAGTCAACCGCCCGTGGGAAAAGGCCGCGCGGGCGGATCAAAAGCACGACCAGAAAGGCGATGTGCCCAGCCAGGATCTGCCATTCGGGGTTGATCTGCGCGCCAATTGTCTGGGCGACACCGATGATGGCCCCGCCCAGCAATGTGCCCCACAGGCTGCCCAGCCCGCCGATGATCACCGCCTCGAACGCATAGATCAGCCGGGCCGGGCCGATCGACGGATCAAAGTTCGACCGCATGCCCAGATACAGGGCCGCAAGGGTGACAATGACCATGGCCAGCCCGGTGGCGATGGCAAAGACGCTGCGGGGGTTGATGCCCATCAGGCTGGCGGTCACGGCATCATCCGACGTCGCCCGAAAGGCGCGGCCCAGCGCCGTGGTATAGAACAGCCGGTTCAACAGAAAGATCGCGCCAACAGCCGATGCAAAGGTCAGCAAGGGCATCACACCCACGGTCACCGGGCCAAGATCGATGGATGCACTTTCCAGCGCACCGGCGCGGATACGCTGGCTATCGGCCGAAAACGCCTCAAGCAGACCATTCTGCAGCGCCACTGACAGGCCAAATGTCACCAGCAAAGGTGGCAGGATATCGCGGCCCAGCACGCGGTTCAGGACAAAGGCCTGCAGGGCCCAGCCTACGGCGAACATCACCGGCGCGGCCAGCAACGCGGCCAGAAAGGGGTTCAAACCAGTGCTGCCGACGATCAGCAGAATGGCGAAGGCCGCAAAGATGATCAGATCACCATGCGCCAGATTGACCAGCCGCATGATGCCAAAGACCAGCGAAAGCCCGGCAGCGAACAGCGCGTAAAGCCCGCCCAGCAAAATGCCCTGCACGATTGTATCAAGCCAGATCATGCCCTTGCCCCCTTGGCGGCCTGGAGTGTGCCTGTGAACACGACCCGGCCTGTCATGCGGCGTTTCCGAAATAGGCGGCGTGAATCGCATCGCGTGTCATGTCGGCCGCCCGGCCTGTCAGGGTCACCCGACCTTCCATCATGCAGTAAATCCGGTCTGCAACGGAAAGCGCGCGCGAAATGTCCTGTTCGACAATCACCACGGCCGCCCCTGTTTCGCGGATGGCCGGCAGCGCCGCATAGATATCGCGGATGACCACCGGGGCCAGACCAAGGCTGATCTCGTCGCACAGCAGCAACCCGGGGTTCGACATCAGCGCGCGGCCGATGGCGACCATCTGCTGTTGCCCGCCCGACAATGCGGTACCCGGTGATCTGCGGCGTTCCCGCAGCACCGGGAACAGCGTGTAAACAGCCTCCAGCGTCCAGCGCCCGTCGCCGCGCCGCACCTGCCCGCCGATCAGCAGGTTCTCTTCAACCGAAAGCGAAGGGAACAGCCGCCGCCCTTCGGGCACCATGGCGATTCCACGTTGCATGACCTGATCTGCCGACAGGGCGCCAATCGGGATACCGTTATGCAGGATCATCTCTGGCGCATTGCGCAGAACCCCGGTGATCGACCGCATCAGCGTTGTCTTGCCTGCGCCATTCGCACCGATGATCGCCACGCACTCACCCGGCGCAACCTGCAGATCAACGCCGAACAACGCCTTGAACTGGCCATATTGCGCGGTCAGCCCGCGGGTTTCCAGCAGCGCGGCCATCAGACATCCATCCCCAGATAAATCTCGCGCACCTCTTTCGATGCCATGATCTCGGCCGGGGCGCCGATGCCGATCACACGGCCGAAATCAAGCACCAGCAACCGTTCGACAACCGACGTCAGCGCATGCAGCACATGTTCGATCCAGATGATCGTCACGCCCTTCGCGTGCAAACCGCGGATGGTCGCGACCAGAACCTGACATTCACCTTCCGTCAGACCCCCGGCGATTTCGTCCAGCAACAGCAGTTCCGGCCCGGTCGCCATGGCGCGCGCAAGTTCCAGCCGCTTGCGATCCAGCAGCGACAGCGACCCGGCCAACTGGTTTGCCCGGTCAAGCAACCCCGTATCCCGCAGGATGGCGATGCAATCCGCCTCAACCTCGGCCTCGCGCAGGCCACGGCCATAGGCACCCGCCGTCAGCAGGTTTTCGAACACGGTCAACCCTTCGAAGGGCTGCGGGATCTGGAAACTGCGGCCCACGCCCATGCGGACCCGCGCCATCGCGGGCGTGCGCGTCACATCACGGCCCAGAAAGGTGACCGTGCCGCCATCGGGCAGGAAATTGCCGGTGATCAGGTTGAACAGCGTGGATTTTCCCGCACCATTCGGCCCGATGATGCCCAGCGCCTGCCCTTTGGCAACGGCAAACGAGACATCGTCGGTCACCTTGAGGGCACCGAACGACTTTGTGACATGCGACAGGGTCAGAACATCGGTCATGGCAGGTCAGCTGCAGGTGACGCCCCCGAAACACATGGTTTCGGGGGCAATCAGCGTTAGGCCAGCGCCTCCATCGTGCCGGCTGCCGGAATGTTCGGCGCAGACTGGTTGTCGACAATCACCAGCGCAAAGGTGCCATCGGCATTCCGCCGCCATTGCCCACCGACCAGCTGCGTCTTGGTCACGTTGGTCTTGGCAAAATCCGGCATCCCCTCGCCGTTCCAGGCCACCTTGCCAACCATCGTGTCCATATCCGTGGCCGCAATCGCCGCCGCCACAGCATCTGCATCCGTCACGTCGCCGACGCGGCCCATCACGTTCGACGCCACCTCGAACAGCGAATGGATAAAGCCGATGGGCTGTGTCCACTGGCGGCCCGTCTTGGCCGTGAAATCACCGGCAAGATCGGCTGCCGACTGCCCGGTCAGCGAAGATTTGAACGGGTGTTGCGCGCTCCACCACACCTCACATGACAGGTTGTGCCCGGCCTCGCCCAGCGCCTCGACCGATTGCGGGAACAGGATCGCCTTGGCCACCGAGCAGACCTTGGGATTGAAACCCTGCTGTTTGGCCTGATTCCAGAAGGTGGTGAAGTCGGGTGGGATCACCACGCCTGTCACCAGTTCGCAGCCCGCGTCCTTGAAGGCCGTGATCTGGGCGCTGAAATCGTCCGACAGGTTCTGATAACGGCCCGGATCGGTGACGGTATAGCCTTGCGGCGCATAGCCTGCGGGCAAGCCAAGGTTCGGATCGCCCAGCGCGTTGCCGTCGGCGTCATTGGGAAACAGCCCGGCGACCTTCTTGTTCGTCGCGATCTGGTTCCACATGTTCAGGTGGACGGCGATGATATCCTCTAGCCCCCAAAAGTAGTGGAAAGCAAAGTTGAACGGCTTCCAGCTGGCCGGATCACCCGGGTTGCCCTGCTGGCCGATGAACCATGGTTGCCAGGGTGCCTTGGTGCTGATCACCGGCATCCCTTCTGCTTCGCAGGTCGTGGCGACCGGATTCGTGGTTTCCGGGGTCGAGGCCACGACCATCAGGTTCACTTCGTCATCGATGATCAGTTCCTTGGCCACGGCTGCGGCGCGGTTCGGGTCAGACTGGCTGTCCTTGACGATGACCTCAAAGTTCTGGCCGACCGAGGTCGCCAGAAACGCCTCGATGTTATAGGCGTCACTTTCGGCAAAGCCTGCCAGCGGGCCGGACTGCGGGCTGACATAGCCGATGCGGATTTTTGCACCCTGGGCAATCGCCGGGGCGAAAAGACCGGGTGTTGCCATTGCAAGGCCAGTGGCGGCCCCGCTGCGCAGCAGTTTGCGTCTGGTAATCATGTTCTGTCTCTCCCTGTTTTATTCATGGGCCGCTGCGGGGCATTCCCCGTCATAGGCCTGTTGCAGTAGGTGCCGGATACCGTCCCGGCTGACGGGGCGCGGATTTGCATAGGGGTTGGCGGTGGCAAGCGTGGCCGCGCGGTCCAGATCGGCCTCGCGCAGGCCAAGGTCGACAAGGCGCAGCGGCGCGCCGACCGATTTGGCAAATGTCCACAGGCCAGCCCCGGCACTGCCGCCGAATGTTTCGGCAATGGGGCGCAGCAGGCCCGCAACGGCGGGTTCGTTATAGGCCGTGGTATGGGGCAACAGCACGGCATGCGTTTCGGCATGCGGCAGGCCAAAGCTGCCACCCAGCACATGCGCCAGCTTGTGATGCAGGGCCATCGTCACATGGCCCAGCGTCAGCGAACAGCCCCATGCCGCATAAAGCGCCCGCGCGCGCGCCTGATTATTCTGCGGGTCTTGCACCAGCACCGGCAACGCGTCACGAAAGGCCACCATCGCCTCACGCGACAGCGCCTCGGTCACCGGGTGGCGGTCAGGCGCGTAAAACCCTTCCATCGCATGGGCAATGGCATTAAGCGCCGATGTCACGGTCAGGCCGACAGGCAGGGTCAGCGTCAGGTCGACGTCATAGACCACCACTTCGGGCCGGATGGCGGGATCGCGGCGCGTGGTCTTTGCGCCGCCTGATGTTTCGCCAAGGATATCGGTCATTTCAGACCCGGCATAGGTTGTGGGCACGACGATCTGATCGGCACCGGTGCGCATGGCAATCGCCTTGCCCAGCCCCGTTGTTGACCCGCCACCAAGGCTGACCACGCAATCTGCGCTGGCCGCGCGAAAGGCTGCAACGGCCTGATCCGTGATCTCAACCGGGGTATGCATTGTGGCACCGGCAAAGACGCCAACCGCCTTGTCGCCCAATTGCCGGGCCAGCGCTTGTGCTTCGGATTCCTGATGCGGGGTTGACAGGACCAGCGCGCGCGCATGGCCCAGTCGCGCCACCTCATCGGGCACCTGGGCCAGCGTGCCGTGACCAAAGACAACACGCGTGGACAGGCCGGGAAAGATGAAGGGCCGGGTCACCGTGCGGCCCCCATCGCAGGGCTGCGGCCTGCGGCCAGATCGGCCAGCATTGCATCCAGCATTGCAATTTCCGCCAACGAAACCGCATGCCCGCGGGCCGGAAACACATCTGCCCGCAGCCGCGCCCCACCCTGCCCAAGGGCCACTGCCGCATCGGCAAAGGCCTGCAGCGGGATCCATGGATCGGCGCGCCCGGCTGTCAGGTAAACGGGCAGGCCTTCGGTCAGGCTGTCAGGCCGCGCGTCACCCGGCACGCCCACGCGGCAGCCCGTAAACGCCACCACGGCATCTGCGCTGTCCTGCCCGGAGAACGCATGTTCCAGCGACAGGCAGGCACCCTGACTGAACCCGCCCAGCAGCACCGGCTGGCCCAGGGCGCGCACCAAGCGGACGATTGCCGCAAGATCCGCCAGTGATTGCGCAAGTTCGGCATTGGTCGCATCGCTGCGCGGATCAACCGCCAGCCCGTGATACCAGCACTTGCCCCCCGCGCGCGGCAGATGAAAGGCGATGTCAGGCGTGGACAGGTGGCGGATGACCGCCACCTCCATCTCCTCGGGGCTTTGGTTGCGGCCATGAACAAAGATGCACTGCACCTTCGCCCGGCCGACCGCCGCCCCCAAGGTCATGGTGTCCACAATCCCCGGCATCAGAAGTTGGCCGCTTCCAGACCTGCTTCCATTTCGGCCTGCCGGTCGGCGAACCACGGCGGGAACACCAGCGACTGGCCGATGGCGTCGGCGGGTTCATCCTTGGCCCAGCCTTCCGGCACCGTCCACGCCAGTTCGAACATCGCCCCACCGGGGCTGCGCATGTACATCGACTTGAAGTACATCCGGTCCTTCTGTTCGCTGACGTCGGTGTAGCCCATGCCCTCCAGCCGCGCCTTCAGCGCGATCTGGTTGTCTTCGTTGCCCGTGTTGAACGCAAGGTGATGCACCGTGCCGCCAGCCAGCGTCCAGGTGCCCTGCGGGCTGTCGCGGTCGGTGATCAGTTCAATCACCGAACGCAGCCCGTCATTCTGCGGCACGATCCACATGCTGCCATTCGGATCGGTGCCTTCGCGGCGGAATTGCATGCCGATGTCCAGAAATTCCTCCATCGCGCTGGGGTCCATCACGGCAACCGCACCGCCGTAGATGCCCTTGATTGCGACCTGCGCTGTTGTGCCCTGTGCTTGGTTGACGATGGGGTGGCGCGGGTCATCCGGGTTTTCCACCAGCTCGTGCGGGATGCCGCAGGGATGCGCGAACATGACGCGCGTCAGGCCAAAGCGGCTGCCCTTGACGGCCGCAATGCCGTGCTTGTTCAGCCGGTCCACCCAGAAATCCGCAGCCCCCACCGGGATTGCCTGCATGATCGTGCGGGTCTGGTTCGTGCCACGGCGGCCAAAGATGCCGGGCTTCTGAAACGGAAAGGTGGTGATGATCGTCGATGCATCCCCATGCCGCGAGCCGTAGTAAAGGTGATAGACCGGCAGCACGCCATCAAACAGCACCGTGCGCTTGACCGAATACAGCCCCAGCGCCTTGGTGTAGAAATCATAGTCTTCCTGCACGCCATGCGTGCTCATCGTCAGGTGATGATAGCCGGAAACAAGGGCCATGGGTGTCATCCTATCGTTGGGGTTGCGTGGGGATTGTCGCGGTCAAGCGTCAGCGCGACATCAAGGGTCAAAAGGCCATCTTCCGGGCGGAAATTGCCGATGAGGCCGGGTTTGACAGCGAAAAGGGCATCACAACCGATGGCCGGATCGCTGCCGTCAAAGATTGCGGTCACCAGCCGCCGGTACCCGGGTGCGGTCACGGCGAAATGGATATGCGCAGGGCGTTTCAGCGACAGGCCCAATCGCCGCGCCAGTTGCCCGACGGGCCCGTCATCGGGCAAGGCGTAACCACCCGGGCGGATTGTCCGAAAATGAAAGCGCCCGGCCTGATCGGCCAGCATCCGCCCGCGCAGATTATGTTCAGGCTGGTTGTCGGGATCCTGATTTTCATAACGGCCCTGTGCATTCGCATGCCAGACCTCTACCCGCGCGTCGGGCACAGGTTGGCCAGCAACATCCGTGATCTGCCCCCTGACCTGCAATGGTGTGCCCTGCCCGTTGCGGCACAGATTTTCACCCAAGGCACAGTGCGGGGCATCGTCACGGTAGAATGGCCCGGCCAGTGTCGCGGGTGTAACACCCGGAGACAGCGGCGCGGCATCGCTGATCACCCCATCCGAAAGGCCGAACACATCGGCCAGCAAGACCCATTCCTGCCGGCGGGCATCCGTTGCATAGCCGACTTCGGTCAGGAACTGCACGACAGCCTCAAGCTCGGCCGGAGAGGGGCGCAGGATCGACAGAATTTCAAAGGCATGGCCGGTGATCAGCCGCACGGCATCGGCCAGACGCCCCGGGGCTGCCTGGGCCAAACGGTGCTGCAGTTCGGCGGCCACACGTTGCCCTTCGCTGCTTGCGCCCTGCCCGTCCACCGTTTCAGCCCCCGCCCGCTTTTGGTTCCCGACCTTGATCGTCAGGCAAAGCTAGCGGCGCAGGGCAGGATGACTGATGACAATTTGAAAGATCAATATATCATTCTGTTATGAAACTGAGTGAGGCCCATCTGATCCAGCTTTCGGCGGTGGTGGATGCGGGCAGTGTCAGCAAGGGCGCAGCGGCGCTTGGCCTGTCGCAGCCCGCACTGTCGCGCGCGCTGGCATTGCTTGAGGCGCGGGTGGGCAAGCCCCTGTTCATCCGCGACCGTCGCCCCCTGCAAGCCACGCCGCTGGGATTGCAGCTTGCCACGCATGGCCGCCGTATCCTGACCGAAAGTCGACGCGCGTCGGAAGCGGTGCAAAGCCTGTTGCGCGGCACCCGGGGCCTTGTGCGTGTTGGAGGTGTGCCTTTCTTCATGGATGCCATGATCAGCCGGATCATTGCGGCCTTTCAGAACCTGCATCCGGATGTCGATTTCGAGCAAAGCTATGGCAACCTGACCGAAGTCGGCAATGGCCTGCGGGCCGATCAGCTTGACCTTGGGATTGTTCCGCTTGGCTTGTCGGGTGAGCCCGAAGGTCTGGGGTTTACGGCCATCCTTGCCGCGCGGAATGTCGTCTGTTGCCGGATGGGCCACCCGCTGCAATCGACCAAACGGCTGGCCACGGCGGATCTGGGCCGCTTTCCCTGGGTGGCACCCTTGCCCGGATCGCCATTGCTGGCTGACCTTTTTGCCATACGGTCATCGCTCGGCACGCCGGATCTTGATATCCGCTATTCGGGCGGGTCGTTGCTGAGCGTTCTGAACTACATGGCGGAAACCGATGCCCTGGCCATTCTGCCTTTCTCGGTCTGGTTTGCCGAACGCAAGCAGAACCGCGTGGCGGTGCTGCCGGTCGACATTCCGCAACCGCAGCGCAACCTTGGCATCCTGCAGCAACACGGGCCAGCCAAGAACCCTGCCGCCGCCATGTTCCGGGATTTTGTCATTGATGCCTTTGCCAACATGCAGCAGCTGATCTTGCGGCATGAGAATGCGGTGGTCTGGCGGCGCTAGGTCAGGCTGCCACCACCCGTCGCGATCCGCGCCGAGATGGCCCGGGCGCAGTTTTGCAACATCTCCAGCCGGGCCGCGACAAGGGCCGCCTCGGTCTGCCTGCCGCTGTAACCGGATGAATTGATGGCCGCGATGGTTTGGCCCGCCGCATCGCGGATCGGCACTGCAATCGAGGCAACGCCATAGTCAAGCTCGTCAATCGACACGGCATAGCCTTGTTGCGCCACCCGGACCAACGCCGGGGCAAGCTGGGCCACGGTCGCCAGCGTCTGGTCTGTCGGGGCCTCGAACACCGGGCGCGCAAGATAGCTTGCCCGCAGGTCTGCCGGGCCAAAGGCCAGCAGCACCTTGCCAAGCGAGGTGGCATGCGCCGGATAGCGCGTGCCCACCCGCGCCGAGGGCCGGGGTGAAGAGGGCCGCGCAATGGTGGCGACATAGGCCACCTGAAACCCATCAAGAACCGCGACCGAGGACGGATCGTCAAAGGTTTCGACCAGCAGTTTCAACTCGCGCCCGACCAGATCCTCGATCCGATTCGCCGCCGAATAGCCATGCGCCAGCGTCAGGATGCGCGGCCCAAGGCGGAATTGCCGCCCGGTCTGGCGAATGTATCCGACCACCGTCAGCGTATGCAGACAACGACGCGCCGTCGCCGGGGTCAGCCCCGTAAGCCCCGAGATTTCTGACAAAGTCAGTGAAGGATGTGCTTCGTCGAACACCTCAAGCACGGCCATCGCGCGGGCAATCGCGGTGACAAATTCCTTGTCGGTTTCGGCCAGCCCATCGGCAAGGCTTGACATGTGGGTCGGCCTTTCTATTTACTTCGTTCAACGAATATCATTTCGCTAGGCGAAAATAAAGTAGAAAACAGCACGCCGCTTCACTTTCGGGAGGAATGACATGGCCAAGGAAAAGGCACCTGCGAAACCGCCAAAGGCAATCAACGGCAACCATCACATCACGGGCGTGACCGCCGATGTGAAAGGCAACGTCGACTTCTGGTCGCGCATCATGGGG
>JALOSO010000070.1 GCA_025458385.1 Paracoccaceae bacterium
GCCGTCTTACCCACCCCCGCCTCACCCGTCAGGATCGGGTTGTTCTGGCGGCGGCGCAGCAGGATGTCGATGATCTGGCGGATTTCATCATCGCGCCCCACCACCTTGTCCATCCGGCCCGATTCCGCCTCGGCCGTCATATCCTGCGAGAACCGCCCAAGCGCCGTGGCCGCAGCCTTGCCTGTGCCCCCCGCCGTCGCCGCCGCCGCCGAACCGGATGACAGGCCAGACCCATCCATCGGGCGCATGTCTTCTTCTTCGGACCCCGCCCACAGAACGCGCGCATCGCGGCTGACCTGATCCACGGAAATATCCATGAACACCGATGAATAGCGCCCAAGCTGCTGTTTCAGCCCCTTGTCGTTCAACAGCGCCACCAGCGCATGCCCCGTACGGATCTGCACTTCGCCAAAGAACAGGCTGGCATAGGTCCAGCTATGGTTCAGCACAGACCCGAGTGTTTCCGAAATGCCGGGGCTTTCCGTCACATTCTTGTCCAGGCCTGCCATCGCCTTATCCAGGTCTTTCAGCACCCGGCCGCGATCCAGCTTCAGTTCGTTCAACGTGACCGAGATGTCTGAATTCTGGTTGGCCACGACATGAAACAACCAATGGCAAACCTCGACATTGCGGTTTTTCTCGCCGCGCGCATGGCGCATGCCTTGCAGAAAGGCGTCATAGCCAAGGCGGTTCATCTTGCCGGCGTATTTTTCGATATTGATCTCGGCCATAATGCTTATCCGTTCTATGCAGCGTTGGGTGTGTTCAGTGGCAGTGAATAGCTGGCCCCGGGCAGATACCCGGTGCGGTTGGCTGGCGGCGCAAGGTTCGCCATCCAGCCCAGTTCGGTGGATTTGCCCAGCACGGCGGCGGGCATCTGGTTTGCCGGAAGCGACAGTTGCACATCCACATCCACTGTTCGGCCCAGATACCAGCGCACGATCGCCTGCAGTCGCGCATGCAGGTTGCCCCCCGGCAGAAAGCTGCGGTATTCCGGCAGATCACGTGTGCGCAGGTGCAGCCTGATCTTGTCATTCACCGTTGGCACCCGGGCGCCCAGATACATGTCGCGCCCCAGCGTGCTGCCAGCCTGGCCCAGCCGGTTGGTATTGTCCGGTTCCAGCACCATCCATGACAGGCAGTGCTCTTCCACCTCAACCTTTGCGCCAAGGTCGATGTTCAGCATCTGCTCCAGCCGTTTCGGGCTGTGCACCCGCCCGATGACCAGTGGCGCAAGATAGACCTTGTTGATGTCAGGGAACACGTCACGGTCCTGAAACCCCGGTGTCCCCATGCCGATCAGCGCGCCGATATAGTGAATGAACCGGTCACCCTCGGCATGATCGAACTGCGTGATCGCCCTTGCATCTGACCATGACCGGTAAAACAGCTGCAGGAACCGCGTTGCAAACACGTCCGTAAACGCGACAAACGCCTTGTCGCCCCGGTCAAGCCAGCGCTTTACCTCTTCGGTCGTGTTCAGCGGCAGCGCACCCTGTGGCCCGTAAAAGCCCAGAATGTTGTTGCGCACCTCGGGGCGTTTGTCGCGCGCGATGGCCGAGACATCATGCGTCGGAAAAGCCAGTGACGGATCTTGACCAATGGTTGCGGCCTCATCCTTCAGCGTCGTGTTCTTGCCGACACGCGGCTTGCCCCGCGACTGCCGTTCGATCAGGCGCATCAGCGCCAGAAAACCATAGCGGTCCGGCGCGTTCGGCATCATAGCAGCGGCCCCGTCCCTGTGCGCGGCGCAAATGTCACGATCTGGCCCCGGTCTGCCGACACAAGCACCGTCTGGGTAAAGCTGTTGACCGATGCATATTCCGCAAAGAAACGGTCCAGCACCGCCGCCAGCAACATGATCCCGCTGCCTTCAAACGCGGCATCGTCCATCGTCAGCTTGACCTCGATCCCGCGGGCCGCAAAGAACCCGTCCCCCCTGCGGATCGAACGGATGATCGGACGCGTCGCCACGGATTGCAAACCGCGCAACTGCGCCTCGGTTGTGGTATCCAGCGGGTCGATGAACAACGACACAATCTCGCGCAGGCTTTCGGCCACCTGCTTTGCGTCCCCCACATCCAGCGCGAAATGCGACATCGACAGATAGGAAATCAGCCGCCAGTAATTGTCACCCGCCGTCATCCGGTGCGGGCCCAGGCGCTCTAACTCGGTCAGTGACTCGCGGGGGCGCGTCGGGCCGGCAACGCAACCCAGCGTCACGGTGACATCTTCACACATGAAAAAGTCATCCGCCCCAGACGCCAGCGGCAGATCTTCCGGCAGATGCCGGTTCGAACACAGGGTTCGCACCTGCAGGCGCTGCGCACGCACGCTTTCGTCGGTATCAGGCTCGTACAGCGTGATGAAGGTCTCTGTCCCGCGATAGCGCTTGGTCGACCCAAAGCGCCGTTCTTTCTCGGTCAGGCGCCGCAGCTTGCGCCGCGCTGTATAATACAGCGCCTCGGACGCCTTGAGGCCGACCGGCGGCAGGCCATACAGCGGGTAGACCGGCACGCGGGCCTGTACCGTGGCGTAATGCGCATAGACCGCTGTGATCTGCTGCACCTCATAATGCGTGATCGGGCTGCTGTCGGGCGTCACCACAAATTCGTGACGCTTGTTGTCCAACCTGATCTGGCTGGCCGTTTCTTCAAACAGGTTGACGGCTGGCACTGCATTCAGGCGGAAATCCTTGGCACTTGTGCGCGCCGCAAGGTTGGCATTGGCATTGCCGAATTCAAAGATGATCTGCACATCCGCCTTTGCCACACGCGCCAGAAATGCCCGCAGCCCGCTAAGGCGAAAGCCCAGAAAACGGCGTGGGAAGGCAAATGCCTCACGCAGGCGGGCAAAGCCTGCAAATTCGCGCTTGTCACGCGGAAACAGCGGATAGTCCCCATCCAGCCCGATCTGGTGCAACTGTGCCGGGTTCAGCCGCATGAAAACCGGATCACCATGCTTATCCAGCGTGCGCAGCGAAATGCGTTTCACATCACTGAAAAGCTGTTCGTACAGCGCCACGGCATCCGGCAGATCAGCCGTCAGATAGAAGGGCAGGTCGTCAACCAGCACCTCGGACAGGGGGCCACCATCGGCGGCAAGCGTTGCATCCAGCGGCCGCATCAGCCGCAGCACCAGACCGGCCCTTGTGCCCGGCGCCACCTCTTTTTCGCCCAGGGCCATGATCGGCGCAGGGCTGGCATGATAGACCGCATTCGCCACCGCCAGTGGCCAGATCGTCAGCGGCTCACACAGGCGAAAGCGGCACGAGACGCGCTGGTCCGCATCAACAAAGCGCGCGTCCAGATAGGACCCTGCATCAAAGCGCAAACCTTCGACCAGATCCTTGTTGTCAAACGGCGGGTTTGCCGCCGCAAGAATGCATGATGGCGTCGGCGCAAGTGAATCCGGGAATATCTGGTTCAGCAATTCCGCACTGAAGGTGCGGAACTCTTCGTCCATTTTCAGTTGCACGCGCGCCGCGAGGAAGGCCGACCCCTCCAGCAGGCCTGCCACAGCCGGATCAAGGTTTTCCTTGACCAGCCCGCCCAGACGATCTGCAATTCCCGGATATTCCCGCGCAAACTCGGCCGAGCGTTCATACAGCAACGCAAGTTCGCGGTTGTAACTGTCGCGGAATGCCTTTTTCACGTCTGCACCCGCAGCTTCGTCATCTGGATCTTGCCCGCACCCATGTCGACCTCGGCCACGAAATCCAGCGGCACATCCACCGGGCTTGCGACCATGTCGGCGCTGATGTCAAAGGTCAGGCGCTGCGTGACCGATTCCGCATCCTTGTTGACGTGAATCTCGATGCTGGCAGGGATCAGCCGCGGTTCGTGGCGGATCAGCGTCTCGCGGATGAAACGCGACATTTCCGCAGCCGCAAACCCCTTGTCCGACAAGGTGGAAAGATCGCCAAACCCGTAATTTATGATGGATTTCTGGATATACGGATAGTCGGCCAGATCGACGATCGCATCAAGGCTGATCGTATTCATCAGGCTTGCCAGGTCATTCGACAGGTGGCGGCGCAGCGTTTCTTCCGTGGTGCCTTCGCGGCGTTCCTTGCTGCGCATGCTGATTTCGCGGTCGCCATCGCGATAGTTTGCAGCACCATCACGGCTGTCACCGCGCTCGGCGGCCGACCGGAAGACATGCATCAAGGACACCTGCTTGCGGTCACGCGGCGCCCCAGAGTCAGAGGATGCAGGGCTACGGCGTTGGATCATGGCAGGCGGTCACCTTCGTGCCGGCATTGAAAAGGGAAAAACAAATCAAGCGGCAGTCACAAAGGCGCGCTTTTTCCTACCGGATGGGGGGAGGGGCCGGCGGTCATCCCGCCAGCCCCGTTGTTTCGCGAAATCAGGCGGTCCAGGCGGTGTTGCCGGCCACGTCCCAACCAGCCAGCGCCTCGGTCCCGGCAATACCGGTCGCGTCCTGGGTGGTGTAGGTGATTTCGAACTTGCGGAAGTTCAGGGTGAAGTTCTCGGTGATCCGGTCAAGACCGTCCTTCGACCCACCGGTCTGGTACGAGGTGACCATGATCATCTCGAACTTGATCTTGAAGTATTCCACCGGCGCGTCGCCGCCCGACTTGCGCACTGTCAGCAGGCCCGTGTCGATGTGCGTGCCGTTCGCGCACTTCTTGATCAGATCGTTCGATGCAAGGTCGACATACTTGGTAAAGCTGATGTCCTGCACGTTGACCTTGCCGCCGCCGCCGCCGGTTGCCATGTGGGTCGTGCCGCTGTTGGACATGCCCCAGCTCCAGGCGAGGATGTCAATCTTGTCCGCATGGGTTGCGTCCTGCGATTCACCTTTGATGTTGTTGGAAAGTTCCAGAAAAATATCGACGGCCATATCATTACTCCTTGTTGCAGTATGGCAAGTTCAACGCAAAACCGACGGTCTCATTTCCCGCCGGGCAGTTTGGAAACCAGGCTCATGCCGATGTCCATGCCTTCCATCTGGAAGTGTGGCTTGAGGAAGAATTTACCCATGTAGTACCCGGGGTTCTCCTCATCGGCGACGACCTGTACGGTTGCCCCGGCAAGGGGCTTTTTCGCCTTCTCTTTTTCAGTCGCGCTTTCAGGGTTCGCCGTGACGTATTTGTTGATCCAGGACTGAAGGTCTTTTTCCAGCTGGCTCCGGTCAGGGCTTGTACCGATCTTGTCGCGAACCATGCACTTCAGATAATGACTGAAGCGCGAGACGGCGAAAATGTAGGGCAACCGCGAGGACATGTTGTCGGAAGCGGTGGCCAGATCGTCCGCGTATTTTTTCGGACGATACAGCGACTGCGCACCAATAAAGGCCGCCTTGTCGGTGTGCTTGCGGTGGATCAGGCCGATAAGACCGGCCTTCGACAATTCGCCTTCACGGCGGTCGGTGATCGACACCTCGGTCGGGCATTTCAGGTCTTTTGACCCGTCACCCGTATCGAACGTGTGGGTCGGCAGGTTCATCACCTCACCGCCCGACTGCACGCCGCGAATCCGCACCGTCCAGCCATGTTCCTTGAAGGCCCGGTTGATGTTGGCGGCCATCGCATGGGCCGCGTTCATCCAGGCATACATCCCGCCGGCATGGCCGTCGGTTTCCTCTTCGAACGAAAACTCTTCCACGACCGCGCTGCCATTCTGGCTGTAGGGTTCGCGCGACAAGACGCGCGGCATCACCAGCCCCACATAGCGCGAGTTTTCCGAATCACGCAGGCTGTTCCAGGCGGCATAATCCGGCGTTTCAAAGATTTCCGACAGGTCCGGAGGATTGCCGATTTCCGTCCAGCTATCCAGACCCAGCAGCGTCGGGTTGGCAGCCGAAATGAACGGAGCGTGCGAGGCTGCAGCGATCTTGCCCAGATCGCGCAGCAGGTTCACGTCACCTGTGGACTGGTCAAAGTAAAAGTCGCCGACAAGGCAGCCAAAGGGTTTGCCGCCCAGCGTGCCGAATTCCTGTTCATAGATGCGCTGGAACAGCGGGCTTTTGTCCCACTTGGCACCCGGATAGCGGCGCAGTTCCGATTTCAGTTCGTCTTTCGAGACGTTCATCACCTTGACGCGCAGGCTGGCGTCGGTTTCCGAATTGTTGATGGTGTAGGCCAGCCCACGCCACGCGCTTTCCAGTGTCTGGAATTCTGGCGCGTGGATGATCTTGTTGACCTGTGCCGTCAGCTTTTCATCGATCTTGGCCAGCATCGCCTGGATCGTGTCGATCACGTCATCGGAAATGACCGAATCGTCGGCCATCGCCTCGCGCACCAGGGCTACTACCGCGTTGTCGACTTCCTTTGCAGCCTCGTCCGTGCGTGGCTTGATCGTCTGTTTGAGGATATCCGAAAACTCGTCAAGCTCAGCCAGGCCACCACTGACCTTGCTTTCCTGCTGCTGTGCGTCGTTCGCCATGTTCAATCCCTGTCTTCAAATACCCTGCCCCAGCCCAAAGGCGGGGGGTTTATTCATCCGTCTTGTCGCGCGCGCTCCGCTCGGCAAGGGCGGCCATCAGATCCGGGTCGTTCAGCAACGACTTGATATGGTCCTGCGCCTTTGATTTGCCGGTCATGTAGCGGGCAAGGTTCGCCAGCTGTTCGCGCGCCTCAAGCAGCTTGGCCAGCGACGGCACCTGTTTTGCAATCTGTGCCGGGCCAAAATCGGCCATGCTGTTGAATTCCAGATTCACACCCAGTTTACCCCCGGCCGCGGGATCAAGCGTATTTTCAACGGTGAACGACAGCCCGGGCGCCACGCTGGACATGTAGTCATCCAAGGTTGACCCCGTCACGTCGGTAAAGCCACGCTCGGCCATCGGGGCCTTTTCGACCTTCGAAGCATTGCCGGAAAGATCAGACATCACACCCATGACGAAGGGCAGCTCCACCATCTTTTCGCTGTCGTAAGGGTCTTCATAGGAAATCATCACCCGTGGCGGGCGATTGCGCTTGATAAAACCGGTAGCCGAATCCGCAGCCATTTTCAAATCTCCCTTATCTGGGTTTGGGCGTGATCAAACGTCCAATGCATTCTAAAGTCAACGGTCTTGCATGTCAGGGTCCGGGGTCACGCTTTTGCTTTTCCCGGCATAATCTCTGAAATCAACGCACCAAAATCCTTATCAAGATACGCTTTCGCACGCGACAAGAGAAGAGGGATTGGTGAGGCAGGCTCGCGTTTTCTGAAATAATCATCCACATCGCGCAACCAGGCCGCGACTTCGGCCCTTGTGGTGATCACTGGTGGCGGGCCGGGATCGGCCTCGGGCACGGCGGCTTGCAGGCTTGCCATCTCGGCCGACAACAGGCGCAAACGGTCCATGGACATAGAAAAGCCGGTTTCTGCGCCAAAATCGATCCGCGCCTTGCCGGCATCTTCCGGCAACAGCGTCTCGATTGCCTCGATCAGCGGTTTGCCCACCAAAAGCCGGGCCTGGATGACCAGCAGCAAGGCCGCCGATGACTGTTCGTACTGCGCAAAATAGCCTTCGATGGCGCGCAACGCCTGCCGCGCCGCCCCTTGCGAGGGAATCACCGTCGGTGCCAGTGATGGCATGGTCGCCGCAATTGCAGCCGGGCCCGCGCTGTCTGGCAGCGGTGGTGGCATGTCGCCGCCATCATCCCCGGCCGGGGCCGCTGCTGCTGCGGGGGCTATTTCCGCCTGCAGGTCCGGGCGGGCCTGCAGAATCAGTTTCTGCATTTCTGTCAGGGTTTCGACCGTGCTGTTCAGGCCCAGCGTAAATGGTCGGTCGCCCCGGATGCAGGCACCCTTCATCCGCTGGATTGCGCCAAGAGCCTGGCCGATCATCCGGAAACTCGTGTCAACCGCAGGCTTGTTCGATGACGATGCAAGCTCGCTCAGCAGGGCGCCCTGATTGAGGTCTTCCTCACCCTGGCGTTTCTCGACCACGCCTGTCGCCGCATTGTATTTGCGCAGTGTCACCTCACCGCTGCCCGCAAGGTTCATGTACTGCAACGGTGCGATCACCGTGGTCTGGGCCATCAACTCTTCCAGCGCGCTGCGCCGGTCAACGTTGTCTTGCGGGTGAACATCCGCCGGATAGGTTTCCAGCAGGGCCGCGATGCTTTCCAACCCCTCGACAAAACCCTCCATACGCCCCGCCAACACCTGTTGGCGCGCCAGCAGCGTCAGCAACCGGATGTCACGGGTCTTTTTCAGGATGCCAAGGATTGTCGTTTTTTCGGCGGCATGGCTGATCGACTTTGGGTCAAACACCGATCCGGGTGCAACCTTGTCGCCCGGGGACCGCAGCCCCGGCACGAAATAACGCTCGGGCAGATTGGCCTCGGCCTCAAAATAATAGCCGACAACGGTTTCATCATCGGCTGCGACCATGTCCGGGCCGCAGGGGCTGTCTTCCGAAATCGCGTCGGTCAGCCAATCAATTGCCATCAGTCGCTCCGATTCAAACAGGCGCAGCTCAATATGTGCGACCCTAGCAGCGGCAATTCATCCGTCAACCTTTGCCATCCTTGCGCCCTGCGGCCACGGCTGCGGCATAGCTTTCCGCGAAATGCGCCAGAAAAACATCAAGCATGCCGTTTTCATGCGCCCCCGCCTTGGCGTCCCAACGTTCGACAAAGGTATCCCAGGCCTTTTTCTTGTTGGCCCCACCACTCAGGATGCTGACCGCGCCACCGCCCGACCCGTCATCGATCGAGTCTGGTGACAGGTCTTCCAGCAGCTTGAGCAAAGCCGGTTGAATCGCGGCAAACACCGCCATCTGGTGCAACCTGATGTCGGCCATCCCGGCGGCCACCGACTCGCCCGCTTTCATGAAACCGTCGCGCGGGTTGACAAACATCACTTCCATCGCCTGCCGGGCATCGGGCAGGAACTTGAGCGGATTGTTGTTCTTGGCCCCGATCATCGTGCGATCGCCGCCTTTGGTGAACCGCTTGGTCATCGCACGGTCTTGCAGCATGGCCATCATTTCGGTCGAGACGACGCGCAAGGTGGCCCCGAGATCGCGGGCAAAGTCAAGCGGGGCAATCCTGCCCACCTGATCCACCGGCAGGCCCGCCCCTTCACAAAAGGCCCGCACAAAGGCCCGCCCGGCATCGGGGTCAATCGGCGCAGGCGCCGCTGCCGGCATGGCCGAAGGGGGGGCCACAGGCATGGGCGGCGGCGGGGGTGGGGCGACAGCCATCGGCGTAACCGGGTTTCCCAGCGGCATCGGCGGCGGTGGCGGCATGCCGACGGGCGGCATTCCGGCAGGCGGCATCTGCGGTTGCACGGCGGGTGCCGGGGTTCCGGCAAAGCCAATGCTCGGGGTGGCCCCCAGCGGCGATGGCGGGGTTGTCCAATTGGGGTTGGCCGCCGCCGGTGGCAGGGGGGGCGGGGCCGCAACGGGTGGCTGGAACGGCGTTGGCGGCAGGCTAAGCTGCGCGCCGCCGAAGGCCGCCGGCATTGCGGCCTGTGCAGGCGGGGCGCTGATCGGAGGTGCGCCAAAGGCGGGCTGGGGCGGGGCCGCAGGGGGCAGGCCAAACCCCTGATCGGGGGCTGCAACGGGCGGCGCCCCAAAGGCCGGCGACGATGCCTGTCGCGGCGGGGGTGTGCTGATCGATGGCGCGGCAATGAATTCGTCCCCGAAATCATTGCCACGGCGCGCAACATTGCGCGGGGTCGGATCAACAGGGGCCACGACCGGGCCAGAGACAGCCCAGGGATCAGAATAATCGGCCATGGGCGGCGGGGCGGCAGCTGGCAACGCCCCGCCAAAGCCGGTTGCGGCCCCAAAAGGGGCCAGTGCCGCCGTGGCAGGTGCAGCCCCAAGCAACACGATCACGAAATAGGGGCCAATCTGGAACCGGTCACCCTGTTGCAGCCGGTAGGGGCCATCCAGCCGATAGGGCTGGCCCACCAGAAAGGTGCCATTCGTCGACTTGTCGGTCAGCCACCAGGCCCCATCCCGAAAATCGACATCGAAATGGTGGCTTGAGATAAAGCGCGTTGTGTCTGGCAGCACCCAGTCATTACCCGATGCCCGGCCAACCCGCAGTGACCGGCCCGTGCTTGTCACCTCGATCGGGCTGCCGCCCTCAAGGCTGCGGTAATTCTCAATTCTCAGGGTCAGTGTCATCGGCCACCGCGCATGTCTTGTCGCACCTTACCTAGGGCGGGAAAAACGATTCCGCCATGCTTATGCCATGTCTGATGACGCAACACACGCACAAGGCGTGGGTGCAGGCCGTGAAAAATCCGTGACCATCGTTTCCGTCGGGCGCGCCAACCTATTCAGAAGCCGAGGATTTCGCCCACAGGTTCACGTCCTCTTCTTCGGAAATCTGGTCAATCCGGGCCAGTTCTGCATCGGTGAAATCAAGGTTTGCAATGGCCCCGGCGCAGTCTGTCACCTGTTCGGGCCTTGACGCGCCGATCAGTGCCGTGGTGATACCACCCTTCCGCAACACCCAGGCCAGTGCCATCTGCGCCAAGGTTTGGCCGCGCGCTTGCGCCATGGCATCCAGCGCCCGGACCGAGGCCAGCGCACGCGGCGTAATCACCGCCGGATCAAGCGACTTGCCCTGCGCAGCCCGGCTGCCTTCGGGAATGCCATTCAGGTACTTGCGCGTCAGAATGCCCTGCGCCAGCGGCGTAAAGGCAATCGCGCCTACACCAAGTTCGGCCAGCGTCTGCTTCAACCCATCCGTTTCGACCCAGCGGTTGAGGATGCTGTAGCTGGGCTGGTGGATCAGGCACGGGGTGCCGAGGCGGTTCAGGATGGCCACGGCTTCGCGCGTCTTTTGGGAGTTATAGCTTGAAAGACCGGCATAAAGTGCGCGGCCTGACCGCACGATGTAATCCAGCGCCCCCATGGTTTCTTCCAGCGGCGTATCGGGGTCGAACCGGTGCGAATAAAAGATGTCGACGTAATCAAGGCCCATGCGTTTCAGGCTTTGATCGCAGGAAGCCACCAGATACTTGCGGCTGCCCCATTCGCCATAGGGTCCGTTCCACATGTGGTAACCCGCTTTTGACGAAATGATCAGCTCATCCCGGTGATCCTTGAAATCTGTCCGCAAAATCTCGCCGAACGCCTCTTCGGCGCTGCCTGCGGGCGGGCCATAGTTGTTGGCCAGATCGAAATGCGTGATGCCGTGGTCAAAAGCCGTCTGGCAGATCGCGCGCTTTGTGTCGTGCGGCGTGTCATGGCCAAAGTTGTGCCAAAGGCCAAGGCTGATCGCGGGCAGCATCACCCCCGAGGCACCGCAGCGGCGGTAGGTCATGCGGCTGTAACGGTCGGGATGCGGAACATAGGTCATGCGAAAGGCCCTTCTCTACTTGCATGCAGGTGACACGCACCTTGCACAGACCCCCCACCCTATCCCTCCCCACAGGGGGGAGGGAAGCGCCCAACTGCAATCACCGCGCAGAATGTACGGGCTGGCGGATCAGGATTTCTGGCACAAGGGGTTGATGTTGAACGATACGATCAAATCGTTCAGCAGCATCACCGACACCACGCTTTCACAGCCCCCCGCCGTTGTCGCCACCCCTTCAAGACTGGTGCGCCCGCCACTGGCGTTGATCGAGGAAAAGCTGACCTCGGTATAGGGCTCCACGTTGGCAAAGGCCTCCTGCATCCGCGCGATGGGGAATTCCTTCACCAACTCCTCATGCATCACCGCCGCCGCCTGTTCGTGCGCACCCGATGACAGATCGATCACGAATTGCTTTGCCATGGCCCGGTCAGCGGATGTGACCATCATCACAATGCCAAAGGCCGCGCCGCCCAGAACGGCAACACCCAGAACAATATAAATCAAACGCTTCATTACGAATTTCCTTTTCTGCCAAAACTTCCGTTGAAAATCGTCAAACAGAATAGCCGAAAACGCACAGGCTGGCTAGCGGCCTGCACGCAAGCCACCTGCCGCCCGATGGCCGCATTCGTTCATAAGGCGGCCCCCC
>JALOSO010000309.1 GCA_025458385.1 Paracoccaceae bacterium
AAAACAATCGAAGTGTCTTACGGCCGGTCTTGTCTGCCCCGCGCCGCCGCAAATCTTCACGGCCCCGCAGGCAGGCTTCGGCGATCTGGCCAAAGTCTTCGGTGCCAAGCGGCGCATCGATTTCGCTCGCTTCCTGATCGGGCGAGATGTTGAAATAGGGCGGAAGCGATTCGGTCTCTCTCAGCATCTTTGACCTTCACATGCTATCTTTTTCACAGAGTAGCACAATTCGCAGCATATTGAAGCATTCTCAGCATGTCGCAACAAAGCGCTTATTTTCAATGCACTAAGTCTGACGGCCCTGAGTTGGGATAAAAGGCTGATCTGCCAAGCCTGGTTATTTTATTGTTATCTTAGTAGTTACGCTTCCACGCCTTCCCTGTAGTGAGCTGATAAACAAAGAAAAAAATGACAATGCAGCGCACGGTGCGACTCTGAACCCCCGATAGAGTGATTCCGAACCCCCGATCTTGTGACTCCGCAACCCCGATGGATCGCGCCGCGCCGCTGGACCTGGGCTGTGGATAACTATAGGCTGGGTGTCAATGAAACCCCGATAAAGCGGGGATGGGATGCGGGGCAGCGTGGCAGGGATCAAGAGCAGGGAAGGGCGACTGCCGGACCGGCATCCGACAGCCGATTTCTTTGTCTGCGACATCATGGACGCCCTGCCCAAGGATGACCTGGCGACCATGGAACATCCGGTCTTTTCGCTTTCCACCCGGCCGGACCTGCGCATCCTGAGTTATACCCACAGGGGGGCCGAAATCACGGTTACCCCGTCGGTTCGCGGCCTGGCCACGCTGTTCGACAAGGACATCCTGATCTACTGTATCAGCCAGTTGATGGCCGCAATGAACGCGGGCCGCGCGATCGGCCGGACGCTGACGCTCAAGGCGCATGACCTGCTAGTCGCGACCAACCGCGAAACCAGCGGTGACAGCTACCGCCGCCTGCGCGAAGCTTTCGAGCGGCTGGCCGGAACCCGCATCACGACCAACATCGCAACCGACGGGATCGAGGTGACGCGCGGCTTTGGCCTGATCGAAGGCTGGGAGATCTTGCGCCACACCAGGGGCGGGCGGATGATCTCGGTCTCGGTCACGCTGTCGGAATGGCTGTTCCGGGCGGTGCTGGCAAAATCGGTGCTGACCCTGAGCCGCGATTACTTTGCCTTGCGCAAACCGCTGGAGCGCCGCATCTACGAAATCGCCCGCAAGCACTGCGGGCGGCAGCCGGAATGGCAGGTATCGGTTGCCGTGCTGCACAAGAAAAGCGGCTCTAACTCTCCCTTGCGGGTCTTTCGCGCCATGCTGCGCGAGATGATCACGGCCGATGCCTTGCCCGATTACCGGCTTGAAGAGCTGCCGGGTGACATCCTGCAGGTCAGCCCGCGGGTTCAACTGGTCGAGGCGGCCGGGCCGCTTTTGTCGGGTGACGCCATTGACCGGGCCAAGGGCCTGGCGCCGGGTTGGGATATCTATGCGCTGGAAGCCGAGTGGCGGGCGTTCTGGCAGCGATCAGGGCGGCCAAGGCTGCGCTCGGCCGATCGCGCCTTTCTGGGGTTTGTACAGGCACGGCTTGGCCACGGCTGATGCTGTGACGGCAAATGTTTCGCGCGCGAAACATCCGCGCTGTTGCGGATGCCGCCGGGCAGCGCACGGTCGGGCAGGGCGATTTAAAGACTTTGGAAACAGGTTCAGGTCGAACGGATCAGCGACCGGAGATGAACCATGTCCAGCCCCTTTGACAACCGATCAGCCTCGTTGGCCGGGCCTGCAACTGACGTGCAGCCCGTGACACCATCCGACAGCGTGGACTTGTCGACGATCGCCCTGGCGCTCTATGTCCAGACCGGGGGCGCCCTGTCGATCGTGACCGAGGCAGAAGCCTCGCGGGTAGTGTAGGTCGCCGATTTTTCGATCCTTCCCGTGGCCGTGCGCCGCGTCAACCTGACGGGAACGACGGCATCGGGCATTCATGCGATGGTTCTTGTATGAAATTCGTAAGCGACCTTTCCCTGAATGGCAGGCCGCATCGCCCAAGATCAGGCTTGCCCCAGCCAGCGCTGCTGCTGGATTTCACCACCGACACCTACCATCCCGGCGGGTTCGGCACGGCGATCACCTTCACGCGGGCGGGTTCGGCGCGGTATCACGACGCATCCGGCGTCATGCAGACCGCAGTTGTCGACACCCCCCGTATCGACTATGATCCGGCTACACTGGCTCGACGCGGGCTCCTGATCGAGGGGGCGCGGACAAACCTGCTCTTGCAAAGCGCCACGTTTGGCGGGCCTGCGCCGGGTTTGAATACAGACCTGCTGGCGTCTGCCGTAAACGCCCCGATCTCGGGACAAACGATGATGTTCCTGCGCGAAACGGTCGCGGCGGGCAACCATCATATTTCCTTCGTCTACACGCTGGCGGCGGGCCTGCACACCCTGTCGGCCTACTTCAAGGCCGGGGCGCGGACCAAGATGCGATATGTCCTGACCGGAGCAACGCTTGGCACATTGACATTGGCGGCTGATCTGGTGGCTGGAACGGCCACGATTATCGCAGGCACAGGCGCGGCACAGATCGTTGATTGCGGCGGCGGCATTTACCGCGTCATCGTGATCTTCCCCGCCGCCGCATCCGAGGTGATTACGTTACGGATCAGACTTTGCGACGCGGTGGGGCTGGACGCCTATACCGGCGACGGCACCAGCGGTTTCTACCTCTGGGGCGGGCAGCTTGAACCCGGCAACTGCGCCACGTCCTATATCGAGACAACGACAGCCGCGACCACACGGCTGGCCGATGTGGCCGTGCTTCCCCTTGGGGCGTGGTGGAACCCCGCTGAGGGCACGATGCTGATCGAATGGCAGGACATCAACCAGCAATCCGGCAATAGCCGTATCATCGGCATGGATGGATTGCGCTCGATACAGAACCTTGACGGCGGCATAGGGCCGGGCGGAAATAACGCCAATCAGTTGCAAATGTGGAATGGGGCCGTGGCATTTGGTGCCACTCCGGGGCCGACCACAGACTTGACAAAAGGCATCCAGAAAGGGGCTTCAGCTTGGTCCGGGGCAGGGCGCGCGGTTGCCATCCGTAACACACTGGCAACATCGCCCGCGCTGCTTTTCAACACCGATTCTCCCACCTTCTTGAGCCTGGGCGCAACCGATACTGGCTCAGGGTCTATCAATGGCTGCCTGCGCAAAATCACCTATTGGCCAAAGCGGTTG
>JALOSO010000002.1 GCA_025458385.1 Paracoccaceae bacterium
GCCGGGATGCACGTCTCGCAACAAGGTTCGACAACACGCTCGGCCTGAACCGGGACAAGATCAGCCCGGGCCTGCCCCTGATTGTACCCCTGTACGGATAGCGGCGCGCGCAACCTGACCCTCAAGAACACCAATGCGCCGGGCGATGACCTGCACGCAAGGGGCAGATAATTGCCGCGCAGGCAATTGCAAGTCTGCAACCAGACCGTGCAAGGGCGCGCGGAACCATGCCGGGCCGTAAAGCAGAAGAAAAGCGTCGGTTGCGACGGACATCGCGGTTGGCGGCGCCCCGCCCCAGACAGCCGCATCGCGCAATGTGGCAAGGTCGGTGCCGTAAAGCTGCCGGGCCAAATCGTTCAACGCGCGGGGATCATCGGCGTTGCAGGCGGCCTGCGCATGGCGCAACATCGTCAGCATATCCGGGCGCGGGTGCAGGATTGTCTGACCGGCCAATTGCGCAAGCGTTGCAAGGGCCCCGTCATCTTCTGACAGCGGATGCGAGGAAAGCCATGCCTGCAGCGCGCCGTAGCGCGGATCATTCTGAAAATGATAGCCCAGATACAGAAACATCAGCGCGATGCGGCGAACGGCCTGTTCGCCTTTGCATCGATGCGCGCGGCACCATGACCGGGCTTCGGCGACAAGCGCATCCATCGCCGCATGGTCGACCCCGTAAAAGGCAAGGATGTCAAAGTTTTCGACTTCGGCAAAATGCGCGATCAAGGCAAGGGCATGCGGGCTGTCGGCAGCCTGCGCCTCGATCCTGCCCAGCATGGCTGGCGTAAGCAGGTTGTGAAGACGCATGGCTGCCCCATGTGTTGCGGGAGGGGGGGGTCAAAGCCCCTTTGACTGATAGGTGCTGGCCACCCGGCTGATCGCCACGATATAGGCCGCCACCCGCAGGTCTTCCACATCTGCGCGCCCGTGCCAGATTTCGCGCATCGCCTGATAGGCGCCGCGCATCGTGTCATCCAGACCGGACCGCACCAGTTCAAGTTCGCCCGCGCCGCGCAGGTACTTGTCCTTGAAATCGGGCGACATTGTCCAGCCAAGGCCCTTGTCGGCCGACAAACGCTCCAACTCTGCCACCAGCAGGTGATGGCGCGCTTCTTCGGCGCGGCGCTGCATGCGGCCAAAGCGGATATGCGACAGGTTCTTGACCCATTCGAAATAGGATACGGTCACGCCGCCCGCATTGGCATACATGTCAGGGATGATGACCGTGCCCTTGGCGCGCAAAATCTCGTCACCGCCAAAGGTAATCGGGCCATTCGCCGCTTCGACAATCAGCGGCGCCTTGATGCCGCCTGCATTGCCCTTGTGGATCACCCCCTCCATCGCTGCCGGAATCAGGATTTCGCACTCGGCTTCCAGCAGCGGCGCGCCGTCCTCGACATAGGTGGCGTTGGGATAACCCTTGATGCTGCCGTGTTTCTTCATCCACTGATGGATGTCTTCGATGTTCAGCCCCTTGTCGCTGACCAGCGCCCCGTCGCGTTCAATGGCCGCCGTGATGATGCAGCCATCCTCTTCCGACAGGAATTTCGCCGCGTGATAGCCCACGTTGCCCAGGCCCTGCACGACCACCCGCTTGCCATCCAGCGTGCCAGAGAGTTTGGCAAGGGCCACGTCCTCTGGGTGGCGGAAGAATTCGCGCAAGGCATATTGCACACCCCGGCCCGTTGCCTCGACCCGGCCCTGAATGCCACCCGCATGCGGGGGTTTCCCCGTCACGCAGGCCTTGGCGTTGATATCGGTGGTGTTCATCCGCGCATACTGGTCGGCGATCCAGGCCATTTCCCGCTCGCCCGTGCCCATGTCAGGGGCGGGCACGTTCTGGGCCGGGTGAATCAGGTCACGCTTGATCAGTTCATAGGCGAAACGCCGTGTGATCAGTTCCAGTTCATGCACGTCCCACGCGCGCGGATCGATGCAGAGGCCGCCCTTGGAGCCACCAAAAGGCGTTTCGACCAATGCGCATTTATAGGTCATCAGCGCGGCCAGCGCCTCAACTTCATCCTGGTTCACGCTCATCGCATAGCGGATGCCGCCCTTGACCGGTTCCATATGTTCCGAATGAACTGACCGGTAGCCCGTAAACGTTTCGATCTTGCCGCGCAGGCGCACCCCGAACCGCACCGTATAGGTCGAATTGCAAACCCTGATCTTCTGCTCAAGCCCGGGGCTGAGGTCCATCAGCCCGACGGCACGGTTGAACATAAGGTCGACGGATTGGCGAAAGCTGGGTTCACCTTGAATTTGCATGCCATTCTCCCTGTCTGGCACGGCGCGGAAAAGGTTGCGCCTGCGCCGTTCCCTAAAGGAACTTGGTAAACAGATCACGTCAAAAAGCATCGCAACTGCCTAAATTTTTATCAGTTTACGAAACGCGCGAATCACGTCCGGCCCCGCGGCCACAATGCGCCGAATCTGGCAAAAAGTGGCGGCGGCTGTCCGCCGGTGGTCAGGTTTGTCGCGATACGGCAAACAATCACGCACGGCGGGGCTGACTGTTTCCATCCCTGTGAAATTGCGCCACCATTTCATTAATCACGCCACAGAATTGCCATAGCCGTCCGGCCTAACTGACTGTCGGAAAAGTGTTTTTGCGCAGCGGGGATTCCGCATGGCGCAGGCAAGGGGATACGTCATGTCGAAAGCTGCCAAGCTGATCAAGGCCAGGCCGATCCGGCGCTTTGTGCGCCGCGAGGACGGAAATATTGCAACATTCTCGGTGATGCTGTTTTCGCTGATGGTCATGTGCGGGGGGCTGGCCGTTGACCTGATGCGCTACGAACAGGTGCGCTCGTCGCTGCAACAGACGCTGGACCGCTGCACGCTGGCCGCAGCCGCGCTGAAGCAGACGCTTGATCGCAAGGCCGTGTGCCGTGACTATGCGTTGAAAGCCGGCCTTGATGTGCCGCTCAGCGCGATCGTCAACAATTCCACGCAGACCGGTTTCACCGACGTGCGCGTTTCGGCCAGCATCCGGCAGCCCACGGTGTTCGCCGGAATGCTGGGGATCAACTATTTCGACGTACCCGCACGGTCTTCGGCCAGCCAGTCTGTGACGAACGTCGAGATTGCCCTTGTGCTTGACGTGTCAGGGTCGATGGTTCAGCCGGCGACAAAACTGTCCAGCTTGAAATCAGCGGCAAAGGAATTCACCACCACGGTTCTGGCCAACGACACGCAAAACCGCACGTCGATTGCGATCGTGCCCTACAACGGGCAGGTGAACCTTGGCCCGGTCCTTGCAGCGAAGTACAACATCACGCATCAGCACGGCCAGCAGACCGACGTCGACTGCGTGGATTTGCCGCCGGCAATCTATAACACCAACGGCATCTCGCGGACGGTCGGCCTGCCACAGACCGGTTTCGCCGACGCGTTTCAACCGACAGAATTCACCGTCGTCAACAACGAGATCATCAATCATTATCGCAATATCCATCGTGACCCGACCAGCAATTCGCATGCGCGTCCGGTCAGCCTTTGGTGCCCGCGTGAACCCAACAACATCATTCGGTTGCCAAACAACGTCACGGCGACGACCAACGCCGGCCTGCCGAACGAGGTCAAGGGTCTGCATGCCCATATCGACGGTCTTGTCGGGGTCGGCGCCACCTCGATCAATGCCGGGATGAAATGGGGCATGGCCATGCTTGACCCCGCAAACCGCCCGATGTTCACCCAACTGCTGAATGCCGGAAAGATCCCGTCAACCCTGCCCGGTCGTCCGTTCGATTATACCGTGACGGGTGACCCGACGCCGACCTCGATGAAGATCATCGTCTTGATGACGGATGGTGAACACTTCAAGGAACACCGTCTGAATGATGCCTACCGGACCGGTCTTTCCCCGATCTGGCGGTCAAGCGACGGTGTCTATTCCGTGCGCCACGATGTGGGACGTCCGGCGATTGCGGGCACTGACCCATTCTTCATCCCATCCCTGTGCAGTGCCACGGATGGCGCCCAGGGCGAAATCCCGGCCAACTGTGATCCATGGCGTGCAACGGCACAGGGCACCAGCCCGGTCCAGCTGACCTGGCCACAGGTCTGGACGCGCCTGCGGGTGTCCTATGTTGCCTGGCAATTCTATGGCCGCGCCCTGGGAACAAACAACGCAGATCGGCAGGCCAAGTTCCACACGGCCCTCGACCTGATGCGCACGGTGTCGGAAATTGCCCCGATGGACAATCAACTGCAGGATGTCTGTGATCAGGCCCGCAGTCAGAACATCGTGGTCTACGGCATCGCGTTCGAAGCCCCGGAAGGCGGCCGCACGCAGATCCAGAACTGCGCGACCAGTGCGACGCACTACTATGAGGCATCGACGCTGAACGTGTCGACCACATTCAAGTCGATCGCCACGCGCATCAGCCAGCTGAGGCTGACACAATGATCCGGTTCTTCAAACGCAAGACCCGCGCCTTCCGGCGCGGGGAAGACGGGAACGTGACGGTCGAATTCGTGGTGGTCCTGCCGCTGATCTTTTCGATCTTCATGATGTCGTTCGAAAGCGGTCTGTTGATGATGCGCTCGGTCATGCTGGAACGTGCGGTTGACCTGACGATGCGCGAGTTGCGCCTTGGTCAGATCGTCAACCCGACGTCCGCTGCGCTGAAGACGCGGATCTGCAACCGCACGGTGATCATCAACAACTGCAACGCTTCGATCCGCATCGAAATGCTGCCGATGAACCTGAGCACGTGGAACATCCCGACGACGCCACCGGCCTGCGTGGACCGCACCCAGGCCATCCAGGCCGCCGAAAACTATAACCCCGGCGGTCAGCATGAACTGATGTTGACGCGGATCTGCGTCCTGCAAAGGGCGATTTTTCCGACCCTTGGCCTGGGCGACCAGTTCGTCGGGCTGGGCCGGAACCTGACACAGGGTCAGCCGGGCGGCCATGGCGAATATGGGTTGATCGTGGTGTCAAGTTTTGTGAACGAACCGACCTGAGGGGGCCGAGATGCATTTTCTTTTCAACAGGATAAAGGCGTTCCGTCGCGAGGAAGGCGGTTCGGTCCTGGCCGAGACGGTCATCATGCTGCCGCTGTTGATCTGGGCCTTGCTGGCCATGGTCGTTTATTGGGATGCCTTTCGCACGGTAAACCGGCTGGACAAGGCAACCTATGCGCTGGCCGACACGCTGAGCCGTCAGCAGGCGGCCGTGCCGCTGGCGACGGTCGACCGCTGGGATGACTTTGTGGCCTATATGATGAACAACCGCCACACGGCCCAGGTGCGCGTCACCTCATACCGCTGGGTTCCGGCCAACAACCGGTTCGAAGTGTTGTGGTCGCGTTCGCCGGGCAACCTGCGCCCGCAACTGACGACGACATCACTGCAGGCGGTCGCCGGGCAACTGCCGATGATGGCGCCCGCCGAATACGGCATCCTGACGGAAACCTGGGTTGCCTACAGCCCGCCGCTTTCGGTGCCGTTCATGAATGCCATTCAGGTGCAGAACATGACCATGCAGCGCTTCACGCCAACACCAACCCGCTTCAGCCCGCTGTGCATTGTTGGCATGTCAGCATCAAGCTGCACGGGCTGACAGGCTGACAGGCTGACAGGCGGGCAACCAGCCGGAAACCTGCCACAAAGGCCCCACGGCACGACCGTCGGGGCCTTTGTGTTTTGACAAGGTCGCTTGCCATCAGTCACCCACAAGGCCTAATCTGCAGCCGATGAAAATGCGGCCCAGCCTTGCACTTGCAATCCTTTTTGCGATCACCGCCGGTAGCCTTGCACCGGGCTGTAGCACGCTGCCCGCCTTACCCCCGCCGGGTGACAGTGCGATGCCGCCACCCGCGCTTTTACCGCTGGATGATCTGGTAGCAGGCCTTCCCCCGCCCCGGGCGACGGACGCAACGGCCAGCAACCTGGCCGCCCGCGCCAGCCGTCTGCGCAGCCGCGCCGCCCTGATGCGCGGCCCGGTTCTGGCCCCGGAAACCCGCGCACGGCTGGCCGCGGCCATCGCCAGGGGTGCGGCCTGATTAGGGCAAGACACCTGCGAATCACTGCGGTCAAGCCACCCGCGCGGCCAGATTTTGGCCAAAACTTGTTCAAAACCTGACACAGATTTTCAGACAATTTTCGCGAAGCTGATGAACAATGCCGCGGGTGCATCATCACTGTTTCCACCCCCGTCGAATTAAGTCTTGCCGCCGCCATGGTTGCCACAATTTTGCCCCAAACCGGCAGCGTTGATCGGTTTCAGACATGTTTTCGACATGATCTTTTCCGCCGACGCCTGATTTTGGAGACACCGATGCCTTTGCTGACCATGCCCGCAAACGCCCTGCGCGCCGCAAAGACTTTCTGCACCCGCGAAGATGGCAATATCGCCACATTCTCGATCATGCTGTTTTCCCTGATGGTGATGTGCGGCGGCCTTGCGGTCGATCTGATGCGCGTCGAAAGCACCCGCACCAGCCTGCAACAGACGCTTGACCGCTGCACGCTGGCCTCGGCTGCGCTGCGCCAGACGCTAGACCCCGAGGCTGTCTGCCGTGACTATGTGGCCAAGGCGGGCCTGTCATCCTTTCTGCAAAACGTGACCGTGACAGGATCGGCTGCCGATGGCTCGCGCCGGGTGCAGGCCCGCGCCATGGGCCAGCAGAACAACATCTTTGCCCCGATGATCGGGCTGAACACCTTTCCTGTTCCCGCCGCATCCATGGCGATGCAAAGCGTGACCAATATCGAGATCGTCCTCGTGCTTGACGTGTCGGGTTCGATGAGCGGTGAGAAGATCGCAAACCTGAAGACGGCGGCCGCGGCCTTTGTCGATACGGTGACTGCGAACAATCAGGACGAACGCGTGTCGATTGCCATTGTGCCCTACAACGCACAGGTCAACATGCCGGATTACCTGATCAGCAAGTACAACGCCGTGGGCCCGGTGACGGCAGCCAATGCCAACTGCCTTGAAATTCCTGGGCCGATGTTTGCATCACCCGGTATTTCGACGACCGCTGCAATCCGCCGCGCCGTCTATGCCGACACGGCCTATGGCACGACGGGCGGCGATACCTACACCGCTTTTGATGCCACCGGAAACGGCGGGGCTGACAATGCGTTCCAGTTCTGCAACCCACGCAATGGCAATGCCCAGACGGGTGCGCTGACCGAAAACCTGATCTTCATGCCCAGCTCTGATGCCGTGGCGCTGAAGGCGCGGATCAATGCGCTTTATGCAGGGGGCAACACGTCGATTGCCCTTGGCATGAAATGGGGTCTGAACCTGATCGATCCGGGCACGCGCCCAGTCTTCCAAAGCCTGATTACCGAAGGCCATATCACGAACGCCTTCTCCGGTCGGCCCTATGACTATGGCAATCCGAATGCGATGAAGGTGATCGTGCTGATGACAGACGGCGAACATGTTTCGCACCGGATCATCGCACCGGATTATCGCGGGGCGACCGTTGGCACGGAAGTGTGGCGGGGCACCGACGGCAACTATTCGATCCGCCATCTGGCAGGCCGCCCGTCAAGCGCCGGCAGCAACGAATTCTGGGTACCCCACCGCAGCGAGTGGCGCGCTGGCCCTTGGACCGGCAATACCGCAAACACCGGTACGCCGACGCGGCTGACCTGGCCCGAAGTCTGGCAGAACCAGCGGACAAGCTGGGTGGCCTGGCAGTTTTACGCGCGCGCCCTGGGCACAGATGACGACACCCGCCTGAATATCTATGATGCGACGATGTCAGATTTCACGGATACCTATGCATCTGTGAACGCCATGAACAACCGGCTGCAGCAATCATGCAATCTGGCGCGCAACAATGGGGTCGTTGTCTACGGCATCGCCTTCGAAGCCCCGGAAAATGGCCGAAACCAGATCCGCAACTGCTCGACCACCATCTCGCAGTACTTTGAGGCGGCCGGCCCGGATGAGATTGCCACGGCCTTTGCCGGGATCGCAGCCCAGATCAGCCAGTTGCGTTTGACCCAGTAACCCGTGACCGCGTTTGCGAAAGGCCCTGCCCCGCCCCCGGCAGGGCCTTTCCATTTGGTGGGCAGGGCGTGATGTTGTGCGGCGGGCGCGAAACCGCTAACACGGCGCGAACCATCTGCCCGGAGATATCCCATGCCCGTCACGTCAAAGCCTGAACCCCTGCGTCTTGGACTGGCAGGGCTGGGCACCGTGGGCATCGGTGTGGTCAAGATCGTGCAGCAACATGCCGACATGATCAGTGCCCGCGCCGGGCGCGCTGTTGTCATCACGGCCGTGTCGGCCCGTGACCGCAGCCGCAACCGCGATGCAGACCTGTCCGGATATGCGTGGGAGACAGACCCCGTTGCACTGGCCCGGCGTGACGATGTGGATGTGTTCATCGAAGTGATGGGCGGGCATGAAGGGCCGGCCAGGGACGCAACCGCGGCAGCACTGGCCGCGGGCAAGGATGTGGTGACTGCAAACAAGGCGCTGCTGGCGCATCACGGCCATGAACTTGCGCTTGTCGCCGAGGCGCGTGGGCTGGCCCTGCGGTTCGAAGCGGCCGTGGCGGGCGGCATCCCGGTGATCAAGGCGCTGACCGAAGGTCTGGCAGGCAATGCCATGCGCCGTGTGATGGGTGTGATGAACGGCACCTGCAACTATATCCTGACACGCATGGAAAGCGCAGGTCTGCCCTATGAACAGGTCTTTGAAGAGGCGCGGCAACTCGGGTATCTGGAGGCCGACCCCAACCTTGATGTCGGGGGAATTGATGCCGGCCACAAGCTGAGCTTGCTGGCCGCCATCGCCTTTGGCACGCGTGTCAGCTTTGACGCTGTCGAACTGGAAGGGATCGGGGCTGTCAGCATTGACGACATCCGCCTGGCGGCCGACATGGGTTACAGGATCAAGCTGCTTGGCGTGGCGCAGATGACCGGCCGCGGGCTGGAACAACGCATGACGCCCTGCCTTGTGCCGGCGGACAGCCCCCTGGGACAGTTGCAGGGCGGCACGAACATGGTGGTGCTGGAAGGGGACAGCGTCGGGCAGATCGTGCTGCGCGGCCCCGGTGCGGGCATGGGGCCCACGGCCAGTGCCGTGATGGGCGATGTGATCGATCTGGCGCGTGGCTTGCGCATCCCGGCTTTTGGCCGCCCGGCGGCCAGCCTGGCAGCACCGGTTGCCGCCGCAACAACGGCGCCTGCACCCTATTATCTGCGCATGACGCTGCTGGACAAACCGGGCGCCCTGGCCAAGATCGCCACCTGTCTGGGTGATGCCGGGATCAGCATCGACCGCATGCATCAATATGGCCATCAGGGCACACAGGCCCCGGTCTTGATCGTCACGCACAAGGCAACCCGCGATGACATGGCCCATGCCATGGGCCGGTTTGCAGCAACCGGCGTGCTGGTCGGCGCACCCGTGGCAATCCGTATCGAAGAGGTCTAACGCCGTCCGGCCCTGATCGGGCCAAAGGCAAAAACCGCTGCCGTTAGCGCCATCAGCCTTGCCGCGCAGCCCACACCCCGCTATGCGCCAAAAAAACCCAAGGGAACAGCATGAACAGCCAGGCCGAATTTCAGGATCGTTTGCTTTCTCTGGGTCTTGCGCGGGTGTCCGAAGCCGCCGCCATCGCCAGTGCCGCGCTGATCGGGCGGGGCGATGAAAAGGCCGCAGATCAGGCGGCGGTGAACGCCATGCGCGATCAGCTGAACCTGCTGGACATCGCCGGAACCGTCGTCATCGGCGAGGGCGAGCGGGACGAGGCCCCGATGCTTTACATCGGGGAAAAGGTCGGCACGGGGAAGGGCCCGGCAGTGGATATCGCACTTGACCCGCTGGAAGGCACAACGCTGACCGCCAAGGATATGCCAAACGCCCTGACGGTGATCGCCATGGCCCCGGCGGGCACGCTGCTGCATGCGCCCGATGTCTATATGGAAAAGCTTGCAATCGGGCCGGGCTATGCGCCCGGGACGGTCACGCTGGCCATGTCGCCGGCCGAACGCGTGCAGCGGCTGGCCGCAGCCAAGGGCGGATCGGCACGCGACATCACGGTCTGCATTCTGGAACGCCCGCGTCACGAAGCGATGATCGCCGAAGTGCGCGCGACAGGCGCAGCCATCCGGCTGATCACCGACGGCGATGTGGCGGGCATCATCCATTGCGCCGAAAGTGCGGTCACGGGAATCGACATGTACATGGGATCAGGCGGGGCGCCAGAAGGCGTGTTGGCAGCCGCGGCGCTGAAATGCATGGGCGGGCAGATCTATGGCCAGCTTCTGTTTCGCAACGATGATGAACGCGCGCGCGCCCGGCGGGCGGGGATCACCGACTTGAACCGCATCTATCAGCGCGATGATCTGGTCACGGCGGATGTGATCTTTGCGGCGACCGGCGTGACGGAAGGGTCGATCCTCAAGGGCATCCGGCAAGAGCCGGGCTGGATCGAGACAGAGACGATTCTGATGCGGTCAAAAACCGGATCGGTGCGGCGGATGCAATACCGCGCCCCTGTCCGGGGCTAGTGCAGCCGGACCCGGAAAGCGGACGGTCAAGGGACCAAAGCTGCCAAAGCCGCCAACCGGGCAGCAGGCCTTGCGTGCCTGCAGATTTTTCGGGGCATTCGCTGGCCTGACTGAGCCATAGAGCACATGACTTGCACCTGCAGCACGCTTGCGGCATTGCAGGGGCATGAATGCGGCCTTTCTGAATGTCGAGACATCATTGACCGGTCGCCGCTGGGTGGGGCCGGCCGAAGCGGAAACACGGCTGGCCGAGGCGATGGCGCAGCAGGTGGGCCTGCCGCTTGCGCTGTGTCAGACACTGGTGCGGCGCGGGATTGCCCCGGATGCGGTTCCGGGGTTTCTGGCACCGGCGCTGCGCGATCTGTTGCCAGACCCGCTTTGCCTGCGGGATATGGGGCGCGCGGCCGCGCGGTTTCTGGCGGCGGTTCGGGGGGGGCAGCGAATTGCTGTCTTTGCGGATTATGATGTCGACGGCGGGTCTTCGGCAGCGCTGCTTCTGGTGTGGCTGCGGGCCATGGGGCGGCAGGCAACGCTGTACATCCCTGACCGCATTGATGAAGGCTATGGGCCGAATGTGCCCGCGATGGCGGCCCTGGGGGCTGCACATGACCTGATCATCTGTGTCGATTGCGGCACGCTCAGCCATGGGCCGATTGCGGCGGCGGGCTGTGATGTGATCGTGCTGGATCACCATCTGGGGGGCGACAGCCTGCCACCGGCCCACGCGGTCGTGAACCCGAACCGGCAGGATGAAGACGGGCAGCTTGCGCATCTGTGCGCTGCGGGCGTGGTCTTCTTGCTGCTGGTCGAGGTCAACCGGCTGCTGCGCGTGGACGGGGTGCAGGGGCCGGACCTGATGGACCTGCTTGATCTTGTGGCGCTGGCAACGGTGGCGGATGTCGCGCCGCTGGTGGGGGTCAACCGCGCCTTTGTGCGCCAGGGTCTGCGGGTGATGGCGCGGCGCGAACGCGCAGGGCTGGTGGCGCTGGCGGATGTCGCGCGGATGGATCAGGCGCCAACACCCTATGCCCTGGGCTTTGTGCTGGGGCCACGGGTGAATGCCGGCGGGCGGATCGGCGCCGCCGATCTTGGGGCCCGCCTGCTGGCGACAGACAAGCCATCCGAGGCCACAGCGCTTGCGGCCCGGCTGGATGTGCTGAACACCGAACGCCGCGCGATCGAGGCGGCCGTGCGCGAAGAAGCGCTGGCGCAGGCCGAGGCGCGTGGGTCGTCGGGCGGGGCCCTGGCCTGGGCAGCGGGTGACGGCTGGCATCCCGGGGTTGTCGGCATCGTGGCCGCCCGGTTGAAAGAGGCCATGCACCGGCCTGCCGTGGTGATCGGGTTTGACGGGGACGAAGGCAAGGGATCGGGGCGGTCCGTGACCGGGGTTGATCTGGGTGCGGCGATCCATCGGCTGGCCGAGGAAGGGCTGATCACACGCGGCGGCGGCCACCGCATGGCGGCAGGGCTGACGCTGACCCGGGCGCAGCTTGGTCCGGCTATGACCCGGCTGGAAGACCTGCTGGCGCGTCAGGGCGCTGGCGCCGCCGGGCGTGAAGACCTGCGGCTTGATGGCTTGCTGCGGCCTACGGCGGCCACACTGGCGCTGGTCGAGGAGATCGAGAAGGCAGGGCCCTTTGGCGCGGGCGCCCCGGCACCGCGTTTTGCCTTTGCCAGCCAGATCGTGCAGGCGCGGCGTATCGGCAGCGCGCATCTGCGGCTGACCTGTGCGGATGGCGGGCTGGAGGCCGTGGCCTTTGGGGCCTTCGACGGCCCGCTTGGGCATGCGCTGCTTGCTGCGGGCCATCGTCCGTTTCATCTGGCGGGGCGACTGGAGATCAATACCTATGGCGGGCGGAGCAAAGCCCAGCTTCGCCTTGAAGACGCGGCGCCAGCCCCTTGAACCCCCCGCATTTTTCCCCTTGCGAGTCACCGCAACGCAGATTAGTAACCCCGCCAGTGGCCCGTTCGTCTATCGGTTAGGACATCTGGTTTTCAACCAGGCAAGAGGGGTTCGACTCCCCTACGGGCTGCCACTTCTCTCTTCAAAAATTGATGACAGGCAATCCGCCGATCCGCACGCTGAAGCGGCAATTGGCTTGCGCGCAGGCAAATGCGCCGTATTCTGCGCGCGGACAGGTAAATTTGGGGGCCTTGCGTGCGGCGTTTTCTGGCGGTTCTGGTGATGACGGGGATGGGCACCGCGGCGGTGGCGGCACCCTGCAGCGATACAGGCGGAAATTATGAGGCGTGGAAGCCGCAAATGGCGGCGGAGGCTGCCGCCCTTGGCGTGGGGGAACGCGGCATTTCGGCCTTGATGGAGTCAAGCTATTCGCAATCGACCATCAATGCCGACCGCAACCAGCGCAGCTTTCGCTACAGCCTGTCAAAGTTTCTGGATGTGCGCGGGGCCGATGCCATCATCAGCCAAGGCAAGCGCCGCCTGCGCGACAACGCCGATTTCTATGCCAGCCTTGAAGCCGCCTATGGCGTGCCGCCCGGCGTGATCATCGCCATCCACGGGATGGAGACGGGTTTTGGCAATTTCATGGGCGATACCAACGTCATTTCGGCCATTGCCACACTGTCCTATGACTGCCGCCGCAGCGACTTTTTCACCGACCATCTGATCGGCGCGCTAAAGCTGGTGGATCAGGGGTCGATTTCGCCGAACAGCATCGGCGCGAAACATGGCGAACTGGGCCATACGCAATTCCTGCCGGGCAACGCCCTGCGCTTTGGCGTCGACGGGAACGGTGACGGGGTCATTGATCTGAACAATCAGACCGATGCCTTGGCCTCGACCGCAAACTTCCTGGCACAAAAGGGCTGGCGGCCCGGTGCGGGCTATCAGGAAGGCGAGCCGAATTTCGCGGTCATCAAGGAATGGAACGCGGCGACGGTGTATCAGCAGGCCATTGCCATCATGGGCGCGCAGATCGACGGTTAATCCGGGCGCAGCGCGCGGGCCATCAGGCGGGCAAGTGCGGCCTGTCCGGCCTGATATTCGGCCAGCGTGCGGGCGGATGATTTCAGGCCTTTCAGCGTTGCCATGATGCTGCCCGCCACCGTTGCGGCCCCCCCTGCCCCGGCAGGAACCGGCAAGCGCGCCAGCCAGTCTGCCAGCACATCGGCAAAACGCGCCTCGCCCGCTGCGGCGATATCGGCGGTTACGGCATAGCCCGCCTCCAGCAGTTCCGCGCCATGTGGCGTGGCAAGCACCGCCTGCATGAACTTGCCATCCTTGGCCGCGAATGCGGCCATCAGCGCCTGTTCGATGGGTTGACCGGGTTGCGAAAGGGCTGCCGCCATATCCTGCACGCCGGTATCGAAATACCGCTGCGCCAAGGCGCGGAACAGGTCATCCTTGTTGCGCCAGTGCTGATAAAGTGCGGTGCGCGACAGGCCGGCGGCGCTTGCCACATCCTCCATCACCGTGCGCCGATAGCCGTATCGGGCGAAGACGCCAAAGGCGGCGTCGAGGATCATATCCTTGCGGTCTTGCACTGCGGTCCGGTCCAATTCTGCCCTACCCTGACAATCTGACGAAATGCGACCAAAATGTCAATTGACAAACTGACATTCTGCGCCCATTTTGTCAGAAAGCCAGAAGGAGCCAGCCGATGCCTGTGACCTTTACCCTGAACGGCACCGCACAGACGGTGGATTTGCCGCCAGACATGCCGCTGCTTTGGGCGCTGCGCGACGGGCTGAACCTGACGGGCACGAAATTCGGCTGTGGGGTTGCGGCCTGCGGGGCCTGCACGGTGCATCTGAACGGCACGGCCGTGCGGTCATGCCAGACCGCATTGGCCGATGTCGAAGGCGCAACCGTGGTCACGATCGAGGGGTTGGGCACGCCGACGGCGCTGCACGCCATCCAGGCGGCCTGGGCGGATGCGCAAGTGGCGCAATGCGGCTATTGCCAGTCCGGGCAGATCATGCAGGCCGCAGCGCTGCTTGCGACCACGCCATCGCCGACCGATGCCGAGATTGACGCCGCGATGGAAGGCAATCTTTGCCGCTGTGGCACCTATCCCCGGATCCGTGCGGCCATTCATGATGCAGCAAAGCGGTTGGGCGGGGTATAGGCCATGGCACGGTTGATGAAGATTGCGCGGCGTGGCTTTCTGTTCGGGGCGGCCGCAATCGCGGGCGGCGCCGTCTTTGGCTGGTGGAAATACGCCACGCCCTACGACAACCCCTTGCTGGCCGACCTGCCGGAAGGCGCGGCCAGCCTGACACCTTATGTCGTCATCGACGGGGCGGGTGTCACGGTGATCGCCCCGCGGGCCGAGATGGGGCAAGGCATTCACACCACCCTTGCCGCGCTTGTGGCCGAAGAAATGGACCTGACGCTTGCGCAGGTGCGGGTGATCCATGGGCCGGCGTCCTATGCCTATTACAATGCAGCCGTGCTGCGCGAAGGCGTGCCCTTTGCCCCGACCGATGAAAGCTGGCTGGCCGAACGCATGCGCGATGCCATGGCCATTCCCGCGAAATTCCTGGGCTTTCAGATCACCGGCGGGTCTTCGTCGATCCCGGATGCCTATGACAAGATGCGACTGGCCGGGGCCGCCGCGCGCGAAATGCTGGTGCGGGCGGCCGCCGCGCAATGGGGTGTGGCACCCGAAGGCCTGCGCACCGAAGGGGGCGCGGTGATTGCGGCTGACGGTGGCCAGTCACTGCCCTATACCGCGCTGGCGGTGGCCGCGGCAGGCATCACGCTTGACAGCGCGCCCCCGTTGAAAGACCCGGCGCGCTGGCGGGTGCTGGGCCGCACACAGCCCCGTATCGACATGATCCCGAAGGTCACCGGCACCGCAACCTTTACCGTTGACCTGCGCCTGCCCGGCATGCTGTTTGCCACGGCCCGCACCAACCCCCGCCTTGGCGGCGCGATGCTGGGCCATGATGCCACCGCCGCCGCCGCCATGCCGGGGGTCGAACGCATCGTGCCACTGCCCGATGGCGTGGCTGTTGTCGCGCGCACCACCTGGCAAGCGATGCAGGCGGCGGATGCCATCACCTTTGATTGGGGCCCCGCCCCCTATCCGGCGGAACAGGCCGATCTGGCAGGCCTTGTGGCCGGCGCCTTTGATCCGGCCTTTCAGGACAGCGTCAACCGCGATGACGGCGATGTTGCCGCGGCACTGACCGGCGATCTGTTCGAGGCGGCCTATGACGTGCCCTATCTGGCCCATGCAACCATGGAACCGATGAGTGCGGCGGCCCTGCTGCACGAGGGGCGCCTGACAGTCTGGTCAGGCAACCAGTTGCCCACGCAGGTGCGCGCCGAAGGTGTGGCGCTGACCGGTCTGCCGCCCGAGGCCGTGCAGGTTGAAACCCTGTTGATGGGCGGGGGGTTTGGCCGCCGGGCCGAAATGGATGTGATCCGGCAGGCGATCACCGTGGCCATGGCGATGGAGGGGACACCCGTCCTGCTGATCTGGAGCCGCGAGGAAGACATGACCCATGATGCCTATCGCCCGCTGGCGATGGCGCGGGTCAAGGCCCGGCTTGATGGCGCAACGCTGGCGGCCTTTGATTTTCACACGGCGGCCTCATCGGTCATCACCAGCCAGACCGGGCGTCTGGGCTACAACCTGCCCGGGCCTGACAGCACGATCGTGCAGGGCGCATGGGAACAACCCTATGTCATCGCCAATCATCGGGTCACCGGCTATCGTGCACCCATGGGGCCGCCGGTCGGATCCTGGCGTTCGGTCGGCGCATCACAGAACGCGTTCTTTCATGAAACCGCGATTGATGAGCTGGCGCATCTGGCCGGGGTTGATCCGGTGGCCTTCCGGCTGGCGCACATCACTGACGAACCCAGCCGCAAGGTGATCGAAGCCGTGGCCGCGATGGCAAACTGGGGCACGCCGGTGGCCGGGCGCGCGCAAGGGATTGCCTTCTGCCTCAGCTTTGGCGTGCCCTGCGCCGAGGTGATCGAAGTCTCCGAAACCCCCGAAGGGCTGCGGATGACCGGGGCCTGGGCCGCAGTGGACGTGGGCCGCGCCCTCGACCCCGGCAATATCGTGGCACAGGTGCAGGGGGCGATGGTCTATGGCCTGTCCGCCGCCCTGCAAGGGGCCATCACCTTTGCCGATGGCATGGCGGAACAACAGAATTTCTGGGACTACGCGCCGCTGCGCCTGCCGCAATGCCCGCCGATTGCGGTGCAGGTGCTGGAACTGCAACGTAATATCCGTGGCGTTGGTGAACCCGGCCTGCCGCCTGCCGCCCCGGCCCTGGGCAATGCGATCTTTGCGTTAACCGGCCAGCGCCTGCGCAGCCTGCCCTTTGCGCAGGCCGTCAGCTTTGCCTGACGGCCGCGCAGTTACCCCGCAAAGCGTGTGATCACCGAAGGCCGCGCCCGGGGTCTGGTGCAAGTGTCGCCCGTTTGCGGCCCGCGCGTTTTGACGCATAAAGTGCTGCATCAGCGACAGCTTGCAACGCGGCAACATCCCCTCTGTCAAAATGCTGCGGCGTCGCGATGCCGATGCTGCCAGAAATCTCGCAGACCTGCCCTTCAAACGGGATCGGCACCTCGAGCCCCTGAATGATCCGCGTCGCAATCCGCAGCAGGGCCTTGGCATCCGGCGGATTCGGCAGCACCAGCACGAACTCATCACCACCCACCCGCGTCACCAGATCGCCGTCGCGCGTGGCCCCGCGCAGAACAGTCGCCACGCAAGCCAGCACATGGTCGCCTGCCGCATGGCCGAACCGGTCATTCACCGACTTGAAGAAATCAAGGTCCAGATGCATCAGCGCAAAGGGCCGCCGCCGCGCCACGATCTCTGTCAGTCCCGCATCCAGCGCCCGCCTGTTGCCAAGGCCCGTCAGCGTATCGGTCATCGCCCGCTGTTCCGCCGCCGATTTGGCGCCGCGCAAGCCGCTGTGCACGCGCTCCAGCTCGGCCGAGATCACGGATTTCGCCTCGACCATATACATCAACTCGATCGCAAGGTCGGTTGGCGCAAAGTCAGCATTGGTCAACCCATGGCTGCGCACCGCATCAATCACCCCGATCCCGAATGACAGGTTCAGCAGCAATCCGTCATCCCCGGCCAGCGGCACCGCCAGCCCGCGCAGGTCTGCCCCGCCATCGCGCGGCGTCAGCAGCAGGCGCTGGCCAAGACAGGCCTGCAAGGCCGCCATCGTCGTGATCACCCCGAAACGGCGCAGGTCAAACAGTTGAAACAGCGACTGGCCGATCAAGGGCCGGTCCGGGTACAGACGTGCCATGGTCACCCCGGCGCCCGTGATCACCCCCGCGGCGTCGACGGCCAGATACATCGGCATCAACCGGTCAAGCGCCGTTGCCGTCAGGCGCAATGACACAGGGATCATCGGTGCGCTGCCATCCATCACGCCACCCCGCCCGCAACCGCGCTCTGCCCCAGGTCGAAATGCCGCCCGGCCGCAAAGCGCGCCGCCGCCACGTGCACGCGCAACCATTCGGCCCCGTCATATTGCCCCCGGTGCTCCAGAAACACCAAGGCGCCATAGTCATCGGCCATGGCGCGCAACAGGCCTGCCATCACATGCCCTGCCCCGGCAAAGGTTGACCGGCAGGCCAGCAAATAGACATCGGGCTCATCCTCGGACAGGGCAAGGTGCGGCACGTCGATTTCGGGCACCGCAAGGCGGCTGCGGCCATGCAGATCTTCCACGGACAACAGAAAGTCCATGAAATCCGCGCCCCCGAACCGCAGCAACCGCCGGACGGGTTCAACCGTTGCATGCGACGCAAGATAGGTCCCGAAATCCTCCAGCACCTGTTCGCGCGACCGCGCCAGCCGCTGGGCCGCCGCATCGATCAACGCCTCGGTCACGCCCTGATCATAGCGCGACATCGAATCGAAACTGTCTGCACCGAACTGCGCATCAGCGGCCACATCGCGCCAAAGGGCCGGCCCGAAACTGTCGCGCAGAAAGCATTCGACCCCGCGATTGACCAACCCATGCATCATCCATGCCCATTGCAGCCCTTTTGATGGGACAGCCTAGCAAGCCGGGGTTAACGGGCGGATGAGGCGCCCGATCCGCCAAAGTGGAAAGTCTGGCGTTTTTGCATCGTGTTTTAGCAAGCCGCGCGCAACCAAAGGCAGGTCCGCAGGCAAAGCGCCCGACCTTCGCCCCTAGTAGTCGGTCGGCGCGCCGCCTTCCTGACGTCGCCGCGCCACGAACCGGCGCAGGTCTTCGGCATGGTCGCCGTTCATTGCGGGGGGTTCAAATTCGGCAATGATCTGCTTGTAGATGCGGTGGGCGCGTTCCTGCGTCCAGACCCCGCCATCCTGTTGCCAGGCCTCATAATTGCGCCAGTCGCTGACAAAGGGCTGATAGAACGCCGTCTGATAGCGGTCTTGTGTATGCTGCACGCCAAAGTAATGGCCCCCTGCCCCGACCTCGCGGATGGCATCAAAGGCGATATCGTCTTCGGTGGTGGCCCAGATCGCCTCTTCGAAATAACGCTGGATCATTTGCAGGATTTCGCAATCCATCACGAACTTTTCCGGGCTTGCGATCAGCCCGCCTTCCAGCCACCCCGCCGCATGGAAAACCAGATTGGTGCCGGATTGAACCGCCGACCACAGGGCATTCGACGTTTCCCACATCGCCTGCCCGTCGGGAATATTGGCCGCACAAGACCCTGAAGCGCGCATCGGCAGCTTGTAGAACCGCGCCATCTGCCCGGTCATCTGTGTGGCGCGCATGTATTCCGGCGTGCCAAAGGCCGGTGCGCCCGACTTCATGTCGACGTTTGACGTGAACGTGCCGATGGCGACCGGGCAGCCGGGGTTGATGTATTGCAACAGCGCAATTGCGCTTAGCCCTTCGGCCAGCGACAGGGCGACAGCCCCTGCCATTGTGACGGGGGCCATGGCGCCCGCCAGCGTGAAGGGTGTGACGATCACCGCCTGATTGCGCCGGGCCATCCGCATGGCACCGTCCAGCATCGGGTAATCATGCTTCAGCGGGCTGACCGAATTGATGTTGGTATACATCCGCGCGCTGGCGTCGAATTCTGCCTGGGTCAGTCCGCCCGCAAGGCGCACCATCTCCATCGCGTCTTCCACCCGCTCGGCCCCCAGCGAATAGGCATGTACGGCCTTGTCGGTATTGATCAGCAGATCCTCGATGCAGTCCAGATGCCGGACGGACGGATGCACATCGATCGGTTCAACCGAATAGCCGCCCGCAAGATGAATGCAGTTGAAATACTGGTTCAGCTTCACAAACTCTTGGAAAGACTGAAAATCGCCCGATCTTTTGCCGCGCTCCATGTCCCAGGCGTTGGGCGGCGATGCAACGGCCCCAAAGATCATGTGCCGCCCGCCAAGCGTAATGCGGCGGTCGGTGTTGCGGGGCGTGATGTCAAACGTCGCCGGCGCATGAGCCAGCATCTCCATCACAAAATCTTCGTCCATGCGCACATTGGTATCTTGCACCCGGCAACCGGCCCGGCGAAAGATTTCCAGCGCTTCGGGGTTCAGGATTTCGATCCCGATCTCGCGCAGAATCCGCATGGCCCCGTTGTGGACTCGGGTAACGCCTTCGGCATCAAGCGGTTCGATCGGGCGGTCCGGGTTGACAGGCAGGCGCCATGGCATCTGGTCAATCGCGGCCGAGCCCGCCCGCGCCTGGTTGCCCGCGCGACCGCCTGCGCGTTTGCGCCGTGCTGGTTCTTCGTTCATGGCAATCCTCCTGCGGCGGCGCCACCTTTGGCGCGATGCATGCACCATCGCCGCTTCAACGCGCGAACGCATACTTCTCAGGCGACGCGTTTGCGTCGTTTTTGACAAAAGGCCCGGCTCAGGCCCTGTCAAGCCAGTCTGGCAGGGCGCCGATGTCGGGCAAAACCGCATCCGCCAGCGGGGCAAGATCGTCGGCCGTGGCGACACCGGTCAGCACAGCAACGGCCACCATCCCCGCAGCACGGGCCGCCTGCAGGTCATGGCGACTGTCCCCCACCATGGCAATCACGCCCGGCGCATGGCCGACATGCGTGGCAAAGGCGGTAAGCATTCCGGCACAAGGCTTACCGCCATAACCGGAATCGCTGCCCAGGATCAGATCGAACAGGTCCGCCACACCCGCCCGCTCCAGATGCGCTACCGCCGGGGCCGCGCCGTCATTTGTGGCAACGCCCAGCTGCAGACCCCGCGCCCGCAACGCAGACAGCAACGGCCGCAACGGCACCGCGGGGGCCATCGCCGCCTCAGCCGCCAGCAGGTTCATGCGCACTTCCAGCTGATCGGCCGTGTTTTGCGGATAGTGGGGGGCCAGAAATGCCGCGATTTCCGACGGCGTGGCCGCAATGACCGGGCTATCAGGCGCAAACCGGTTCAGCACCGGATCATAGCCAATCACCGCGCCAAGCCTGTGCTGTTCGGTGGTGTCCGTTGTCAGATGCGCCAGAAAATCCGCGGCCCATTTCCCCCAGCTTTGGCGAAAGTCGAACAGCGTGCCGTCCTTGTCAAACACGATGGCCTTGATCACGGGCATCCTCATGTCCAGTGCCAGCTGTCGCCGCCCGGCAGCCCCGCCCGGATTTGCAAGGCCGTTTCTGGCCGCCGTCCGGTCGCCTTGGCCCAGGCCAGCACATGGGCGTCTTCCGACAGCACGAAATCAACGACGGCCGCCAGAAAGGCCGGATCGCCTGCCCTTGCGGCAAGGGCATCCGGCGCAATGCCAGCCGCCGCCAGAAAGGCCCCGATCACCTCTTCGTCACCAGCCAGCCAGGCCAGCATTGTTAACGCCTCTGTCTCGGCAAGTTCTTGCTCAAACGGCCCGGTTATACCCAATATTACCCCCATTCTGACCGCAATTGCTGAAAATCCCCGCAGTTTAGCTAAGAACTCTGAAAGGATTTCTTAACTACTTGGCAGCAATTATTGCTCAGGTGAATAACAAATGAGCGTTTGGGTTTCATGACGGGGCGAATCCTCATAGTTGACGATGTGGCGACCAATCGCATCGTTCTCAAGGTCAAGCTGGAGGCCGTGTTCTACACGTCCTTGCTGGCCGCGAGCGGCGCCGAGGCGCTGTCCATTGCCCAGCGTGAATGTCCTGACCTGATCCTGCTTGACCTGATGTTGCCCGATATGTCGGGGACCGAGGTTCTGGCCCGACTGCGCGATGATCCGTTGACCGCCACGATCCCCGTGATCATCCTGTCATCCACACTTGACCCCGGATCGCGTCTGGCAGCCTTGCGTGCGGGTGCCGATGATTTTTTGACCAAACCCGTGCCCGATGCGGTGTTGCTTGCACGCCTGCGCAATCTGATGCGGGGGCAACCCGTTGATCACAACTTTGCCAAGGTGGCAGATGCGCTGGCGATGACCGGCTTTGCCGAGGACACACAGCATTTCACGCGGCCTGCGGCAATTGCGCTGATCTCGGACCGGGCCGAACAGGCGCTGCGCTGGCGGCGGGAACTGACCAAGGTCTTTCCGGGGCATTATGCCGTGCAATCGCTGGAACAGGCCCTGTCAAGCGATACCGCACCAGCGGGCCAAGGGGCCGAGGGACCGGATATCTATCTGGTTGACGCTGACATGGGCCGCGGCAGCAATGTGCTGCACTTCATCTCGGACCTGCGCAGCCGCAGCGGCTCTCGTCATGCGGCGATCTGCCTTGTCGGGTCAGACATCACACCGGAAAAGATGGCAACCGCCTTTGATATCGGTGCGAATGACGTGATCCACGCCGAAGTGCAGGTGGCCGAACTTGGCCTGCGGCTGCAAACAATGCTGACGCGCAAACGCGCGGCAGACAGGGCGCGTGCCTCGGTCAACGATGGGCTGCGCATGGCGATGATCGATCCGTTGACCGGTCTTTACAACCGCCGCTACGCCCTGCCCCATCTGACGCGCGTGGCAGAGGCCGCGCAGATCGAAGGGTCGGTCTTTGCCGTGATGGTGATCGATCTTGACCGATTCAAATCGGTGAATGACCGCCATGGCCACGCGGCGGGCGATCTGGTGCTGATGCGCATCGCGGAACGGCTTTCGCTGAACCTGCGATCGGATGACATGATCGCGCGCATCGGCGGCGAAGAGTTTCTGGTCGTGCTGCCCGACACGACGCATTCCGAAGCGCGGATTGCGGCGGAACGGCTGTGCCGGATGGTGACCGAACGCCCGGTGACGTTGGACGACGGAACCGAAATCGCGATGTCGATCTCGATCGGACTGGCCTTCAGCGGCGCTGCGCCCAGCGTTTCAGGGCTGATCGACGCCGCCGATCAGGCACTGCTGCGGTCGAAATCCCTGGGCCGCAACCGGGTGACGATCAGCCTGAATGCCGCCTGAGGCGGGCTGCCTGTGCCAATTCAGCCTGTTTACACGCGCAGCCCACAGGTTTAGCAGAACAGCTATCCGATGTGCCACAAAGGGCCAAGGGCCATGACCGATGCCATGCCACAGATCACCGATGAAACCGAAGATCGCCCGACCAAACCGGCGCTGCGGCGCGGCTGGCAGCGCTGCTGCCCCAATTGCGGCGAAGGGCGGCTTTTCACCGGCTATCTGACGGTGGCCGCAACCTGCACAGCCTGCGGCGAATCCTTTGTGGCCCAACGGGCCGATGATGGCCCGGCCTATCTGACGATCCTGATCGTGGGCCATGTCATGGCGCCGTTGTTCCTGTGGTCGTACTTCCGCTGGCAGCCTTCGCCTTTGGTGATGAGCGTGGTTTTCACGGCCGGAACGGTCGCGCTGTCACTGTATCTGTTGCCCCGGCTGAAAGGCGCGCTTGTGGCATTGCAATGGGCCAAGCGAATGCATGGCTTTGGCAAGGTGACCGGCCCCGTTGTCTGACGCGGGCCCTGCCATCCGACCGGCGGCGACGGTCATATTGCTGCGGCGCGGGCCCGAACCTGCGGTGCTGATGGGGCAGCGCGGCGCGGGTGCGGCCTTCATGCCATCAAAATTCGTCTTTCCCGGCGGTGCGATTGATCCGCAAGATCACGCGGCAGGGCATCTGGAGGCCGTCTGCGAGGCAAGACTGGCGCAAGGGCCTGCCCCGGTGGCACCCGGCATGATCGCCGGGGCCGCCCTGCGCGAGCTGCAGGAAGAAACCGGGCTGCGCCTGCGGGCAGGCGCAAGGTTGCAATTCGTCTTTCGGGCGATCACGCCACCGGGCCGCCCGCGCCGGTTTGATGCGCGGTTCCTGTTGGCCGATGCTGGCGATGTCGCGGGGGATGCCGGGGATTTCAGCGGCGCGGACCATGAACTGGGCCACCTGCAATGGATCGCCCCGCGCGCCGCCGCCCAGCTTGACCTGCCCTTCATCACCGAGGTCGTTCTGGCCGAGGTCAGCGCCATCGCCGCAGGGCGCGCTCAGCCGGCTGTGCCGTTCTTTGACAACTCCGGTGATGTGCCGACATTCCGGCGGATCGACTGACCGGCAGCCGGGGCCTGCCCGGGCATCAAAGGATGCGCAACCGGATCCTTGACCCGCAACAGATAGGCGCGAAAGACCTGCGCATAAGACCGGAAGAGATACCCTTCGTTGCGCCGCAGGTAATGCGTGCGCTGTGCGGCATACAAGGCAGGCAGCCGGTACCAGGCGACAGTGGGGTGCATGTGATGCACCGCATGGAAGTTGTTGTTCAGGAACAGCAGCGCAAAGGGGCCACGATCCTCGACGATCACTGTCCGGGCGCGGGCCAGATCATGCGCGCGATGTTCCAGATAGGTGCGCAGTTTCAGCAGCCCATGGCCGATCCAGACCGCCAGCAGATAGGCCCACCAGGGCATGGCCGCCAGCCAGACCCAGCCGATCACTGGCACCAGCCACAGGACATGCAGCGCCCAGTCGCGCCGTACGGCCGCGTCACCTGCCCTCAGCAGCACCATCTCGGACCAGAGCCACAGCACCATGCCGATCAGCGGGCCAACAACCATCCGCCCCAGCAGCGTGTTGTTGACCAGCAGCAGCAATTGCGCCGGGCACGGCAGCCCGTGCCAGACGGCAGGATCAAGATAATTGCTTTCGGGATCGTCGTAGGGGTCTGTCAGAATGGGGTCGTGATGATGCGCAAGATGCGTATCGCGAAAGCGCCCGAACGGCACTGTCAGTGTCAGACCCGGTGAGACCAGCGCCGCGTTCAGCCAGCGCATGCGGAACGGGTGACCGTGCAGCGCCTCATGCTGCAGTGAGGAATGCTGCGCAATCATGACGCCCGCCAAAACAACGCCGGCGATGCCGGACCAGGCATAGACGACCCCGGTCGCCAGCAGCCAAAGCCCGTAAGTTGCGACCAGCATCAACAAGGTTGGCCATTCGATGCGATCAGGCGTTCGAAGATCAGCGCATGCCGTATCCCCGGCGGGGGCCTTGTCTGCGGTCGTCAAAGCGGACTCCTTGCGCGAATTCCTGCCTGAAATCTAGCACTGCCACAGCGCTGTTGAAATTCTGAAGAAACGCAACATAATGTCACTGATGATGACTTTCGTGAACAACTGATGGATAAAATCAATCGCGCAACGCTGTTCCGCAGCCGCCTGACCGAGGCAATGGCGCAGCGCGGCTTGACCCAAAGCGCCCTTGCGCGGGCCGTCGGGGTTGACCGGTCGACGATCTCGCAAATCCTGTCAGGCACGTCAGACCGGCTGCCGGGGGCCCATCTGGCGGCAGACTTTGCCGTGGCCTTGCAGATCAGCGCTGACTGGCTGCTGGGCCTGACAGGCCGTCCGGAACCGCTGGCCGATCTGCTGGCCGCGACCGTGACCATAAAAGAGGCACCCCGCGCGCTGATCGACGAGACGATCTTTGGCTGGCACCAAGAGGCGGCGGGTTACAAGATCCGCCATGTCCCGGCGACCTTGCCCGACATGCTGAAAACCCGCGCGATGGTGGAATGGGAATACCGCCCGCAATTGGGGCGCACGGCAGAACAGGCCTTTGGCGCTTTTGAAGACCGGTTGGAATGGATGCGCAACGCGCAGTCAGACTATGAAATTGCCCTGCCTTTGCATGAACTGCAGGCCTTTGCCACGGCAACGGGCTATTACGCCGGGTTGCCGGATGCGACGCGGCGGGCGCAACTGCGGCATCTGGCGGACCTTTGCGATCAGCTTTACCCCAGTCTGCGCCTGTATCCATTCGATGCGCGCCGGGTGTTTTCTGCCCCGGTCACAATCTTTGGCCCCTTGCTGGCGGTGATCTATCTGGGCCGCGACTATCTGGCCTTTCGCGACAGTGCGCGCGTGGTCCGGCTGTCAGAGCATTTTGACTGGCTGGTGCGCGAGGCAGCAATGGGTGCGCGCGATGTTGCGGCCTTTCTGCGCAGCCTTGCCGATCAGCCCGCATCCGCCTGACCGGACGGCGCGCGATACGCAATGCTTGCGATCCAGCCTAGCGCGCAGCCTGCAGCAGGTCTGTGTTATACCCATTGAAATCAAAGACTTCGCGGGCAGCGTTCAGGCGATCGGATGGCAGGTTCGCGCCCTTGTTCAACACAAAGCCAAAGCGCCCGTCAGGCGTGCCAATGGCCAGCGTCCGCAGGCTGGTGTCAGCCCAGATCACCCACCAGGCCGCCTCTTCGCCGCGCTGAAACCGCCCCGGCCCGGTTTGCTGATAGGCGCCAGTGACATCGCGGCGCATGCCACCAAGGCACAGCGTCCCTGTCACGGCAAGCCCGCCTTCAGCCGTACCGATGCTGACCTCACCCCCGGCCGCACAACCGCCGTCACCAAAGAACCCTGCCACCTGCTGCCAGTCACCAGACAGGTCGGCCGCCTGAATGACCGCATTGGAATAAAGCGGCACGGCCGGATCGCGATAGCCGGTCAAAGGCGCGGGCGCGGTGGCGCAGGCCGCAAGTGCCGCCAAGGCGAAAAGGGCGGTCAGTCGAGGCACAGCGTCATCCGGCGGCCATCGTCCTGCAAGACATCGTTACAGCCAAACAGCGGATCGACCGGGGCACAGGTGCCAGACCGCGCAAGGCAAACCCCCTGACAATCGCGGTCGGCATCACAACGCTTGCCCGCGTCCCGCGTCGGCCTGACACAACTGCGCCCTTCCCCGGCCCCAACCCTGGACCACAGCCCGCCACGGCGGATGCAGGCCAGCGCTTCGGGGGTTTGCAGTGCGGGGTCCACGACCGTGGGCGCGGCGTCTGTTGGCGGCGCCTCGGCCGCCGTTGCCGGATCATCACCTGTGATGTCGGCAGCCCCCTCCGCGTCCGGGGCGGGCTCTGTCACACCACCATCGGCCACGGGCGGCGGCGCTGCCGGTTCGGGGTTGTCTGCGGCCTGTTCTTCGGCAAGGCCCACCACCGGGTCTTCCAACGCCGTCGTCTCGATGGCTTCACCCGTCAGCGGATCAGCCCCGCCCGGCCGTGGCCCCGCGGTCTGACAACCGGCCAGCAGCACCAGCAGTGAAAGGATCAGGCCTGCGCGCATCGCTTTTTTCCGCGTTTTCTTGTTGCCGCGACATGGCCTGATTGCAGGCGCGCGGTCAATAGGGCTGCGGATGCGCGCGGTGGGCGGCGTCGATTTCTGCCAGAACCTCGGACGAAAGGGTCACGTCGGCGGCATCAAGGTTGATGCGCAACTGGTCAAGTGTGGAGGCCCCGAAGATCGGGATCACGGGGAAGGGCCGGGTCAGGCACCAGGCGATGGCCATCTGGCAGGGGTCAAGCCCGTGGCGGGCGGCAATGCCAAGATAGGCGGCAACGGCGGGAAAGACGCGGGGGGTGATGCGGCCGCCCAGATCGGGGGCATTGACGCGGCGCGTACCGGTCGGGGTGACGTCGCCCGCGTATTTGCCCGAGAGAAGCCCCGTGGCGAGCGGAGAGAAGGCAAGAAGCGGCATATCCTCCATCGCGGCCAGTTCGGCCCAGTCACCATCGAACTGGCGGCAAAGCAGCGAGTATTCGTTCTGCACGGTCATCATGCGCGGGGCACCCATGGCGGCGGCCAATGACAGCCATTTCGCTGCACCCCAGACGGATTCGTTGGACAGGCCAAAGTGGCGGACCTTGCCTTCGGCTTGCAGGGCCATGGCGGTGGTCAGCACCTCGGTCATATGGGCGGTGACGGCGGCGGCATCGGATTTGGGTTTGTAGCCCCAGAGTTGACGGAAGTGATAGCTCCCGCGATTGGGCCAGTGCAGTTGGTAAAGGTCGATGTAATCGGTCTGCAGGCGGCGCAAAGACCCCTCCACCGCCGCGCGCATGCTGGCGGCAGTGATGGGCGCGCCGTCGCGCACGGCGGCCATGCCGGCACCGGTCACCTTGGTGGCCAGCACCAGCCGGTCACGCCCACCGCGCGCGGCCAACCACGTGCCGATGATCGCCTCGGTATGCCCTACGGTTTCCGCGCGGATCGGGTTGACGGGGTACATCTCGGCCGTGTCCCAGAAGGTGACGCCATGATCCAGCGCCATGTCGGCCTGCGCGTGGCCTTCGGCTTCGGTATTCTGGTTGCCCCATGTCATGGTGCCAAGGCAAAGGGCGGAAACGGTCAGGCCGGTATGGCCAAGGCGGCGGGTTTGCATGGGGGCGCTCCGATTGGGTTGGGCAAGGGTAACGCACCGGGCGGCCGTGGCAAGGTTGTGCGGGATCGCGCTGCATTTCCGGGGGTGCAGAACAAAGGTTCGGGAAAGCCCGCAGATTTCATGCTAGACTGCGCCGACAGGATCAACGGAGGCTGCCATGCACGCCCTGCCCTGGTTTCTGCTGCTGTCTGCCCTGTGCGGTCCGGCACAGGCTGCCCCGGCGGCCTATATGCTGGAGCCGGAGCGTTCAACCGTGGGCTTCGCCACGGATTTCGGCCAGCAGGTGATCACAGGGCGGATGCCCGTTGCCCAGGCAAATCTGACGCTGGATTTCGATGATGTGGGCAATACGGCGATTGACGTGATTCTGGATGTTTCGCGCGCAACGGCTTCGTTTCCGTTCGCGGCCCAGACCCTGAAGGGCAACACGGTGCTGGATGCGCGCAGCCATCCGACGATCCGGTTCATCAGCACGCGGGTGCGCCGCGATGGGCAAAGTGCCGATGTGCAGGGGAACCTGACGATCCGCGGGGTGACACAGCGTGTGACGCTGCGGGCCACGCTCTATCGGCCTGACGGGCAGGCTGATGGCGACAACAGCCATCTGACGGTGCAGATGACGGGTGCCGTCAATCGCAGCGATTTTGGGGCCACGGGCTTTGCGGATATGGTCGCGGATGAGGTGCGGCTGGATATCGTGGCACGGATCGTGGCTGCCCCCTAGCCACCTGCCGCCCGTCGCGCTAAACGGTGCGTCGCAGCAAAAGGCATGACGCATGGCACGTATCCTCATCACTTCGGCCATCCCTTACATCAACGGGATCAAGCATCTGGGCAACCTTGTGGGCAGTCAGCTTCCGGCTGATCTGTTTGCGCGGTTCATGCGCGGGCGGGGGCATGAGGTGATGTTCATCTGCGCCACGGATGAACATGGCACGCCGGCAGAGCTGGCGGCGGCCAAGGCGGGCGTGCCGGTAGAGCAGTTCTGCGCCGATATGCACAAGGTGCAGGCGGATATCGCGGCGGGGTTCCGGCTGTCGTTTGACCATTTCGGGCGGTCATCCAGCCAGCGCAACCACCGCCTGACACAACATTTTGCCGGGCGGCTGGCAGAGGCGGGGCTGATCGCAGAGGTCAGCGAAAAGCAGGTGTTCTCTGTCGACGACAACCGCTTTCTGCCAGACCGTTACATCACCGGCACCTGCCCGAACTGCGGCTACGAAAGCGCACGCGGCGACCAGTGCGAGAATTGCACCAAGCAGCTGGATCCAACCGATCTGATCAACCCGCGCTCCTCGATCAGCGGTTCGACCAACCTTGAGGTGCGCCAAACCAAGCATCTTTACCTCAAGCAGCGGGCGCTGAAGGCCAAGCTGGAGGCCTGGATCGACAGCAAGAAAGACTGGCCGATCCTGACAACATCGATCGCCAAGAAATGGTTGAACGACGGGGATGGTCTGCAGGACCGGGGGATCACGCGCGATCTTTACTGGGGCATCCCTGTGAAAAAGGGCGATCAGCCATGGCCGGGGATGGAGGGCAAGGTCTTTTACGTCTGGTTCGACGCGCCGATCGAATACATCGCGGGCACGGCGGAATGGGCGGATGCGCATGGCCTTGATGACGCGGCATGGGAACGTTGGTGGCGCACAGACAAGGGTGCGGCGGACGTCACCTATTACCAGTTCATGGGCAAGGACAACGTGCCCTTCCATACGCTCAGCTTTCCGGCCACGATTCTTGGCTCGGGTGAGCCATGGAAGCTGGTCGATTACCTGAAATCGTTCAACTACCTCAACTATGATGGCGGCCAGTTCAGCACCAGCCAAGGCCGTGGCATCTTCATGGATCAGGCGCTGTCGATCCTGCCGTCAGATTACTGGCGCTGGTGGTTGCTGAGCCATGCGCCGGAATCGTCGGACAGCGAATTTACCTGGGAAAACTTCCAGGCGAGCGTGAACAAGGATCTGGCGGATGTGCTGGGCAACCTTGTCTCCCGCGTCACCAAATTCGCGCGGTCCAAGTTCGGCGATGTGATCCCGGCGGGGGGCACCCCCGGCGCGCGAGAGGCGGCGCTGATCGATGCGCTGACGACGCAACTGCGCAGCTATGAAGCGAACATGGCCGCGATGGAGGTGCGCAAATCGGCCGCCGACCTGCGCGCACTGTGGGTGGCGGGCAATGAGTACCTGCAGGCGGCAGCGCCGTGGACGGTGGTCAAGTCTGACCCCGATCAGGCGGCGATGATGATCCGGCTGGCGATGAACCTGATCCGGGTCTATGCCATCATCTCGCGCCCGTTCATCCCGGATGCGGCGGCGGCAATGATGCACGCTGTGGGTAGCGCAGACTGGACCTGGCCAGATGATCTGGCGGCGGCGATGCAGACCCTGCCCGCCGGCACGGGTTTCAATGTGCCCGAAAACCTGTTCCGCAAGATCACCGATGAAGAGCGCGCCGACTGGCAACAGCGCTTTGCGGGCATCAGAACCTGAATCGCCTTTTTTCATTCGGCGCCAATGCGTTGGGCGCTGCGCCTGAAGCACTCAACCAAAGCGGGCAGAATCGCCCGGCCACCATCTTTTGTGCCTGATCCGCTTTGCTGACTGCTGCATTTGCAGGCAAAGGATCAGGCCAGATTCGCCCAATCCCTGCGGCCAGTGCGCCATGTGCACGATCAAAGCGCCCCCACACCCGCCGAACCGGCCCGCGTAGTGGCAGGAAACCGGCATGAAATACCATCTTTTCATATAGTTGCGGGTTGCATGTCCACGCGCGTTTTCTTGACTGCGCAGCCAATATCAATTGTTGACACGCGACCCCCGCCCCAGAGTAAGCTTCCGCCCACGGGGTGGTCTGGCCGGCACGGCGCAGGACAGACCGCGCACCAGAAGAAACGTGAGTGTCATGTCACCAACCTGTCATGCGCCAACTGCTATCCGTGCAAACGGACCACATCTAGGGAGACTTCCGTGAAAAAAACCAATGCTGTCAGCCGCCGCGCGTTTCTGAAAACGTCGGCCGTGGGTGCAGGCGCGCTTGCTGCGCCTGCCCTGATCTCCTCGAAGGCGCTGGCGTCTTCGGGTGAGTTGAATTTCATGGGTTGGGCCGGTTATCCCGGCCTTGCCGAAAAGGTGTTCCCGGCCTTCACAGCCGCGACGGGCATCACGGTCAACATGCTGGAACAGCCCGATCAGGACACGATGTTTGCCCAAGGCAAGATCGCGCTTGAGGCGGGTGGCGTCGACATGATCGAACCGACCATCGACCGCGTGGGCGCATGGGATTCGAATGGCCTTCTGAGCACGTTTGATGAATCTAAGCTGGCGATGGACAACTATCTGCCCGGTCTGGCCGATGGTGCAGCAGGCGAGCGTTCGCGCCCCGGTGGCGCGCTGAAGTATCTGCCATCCGTCTGGGGCACCGAAGCACTTGTCGTCAACACCGCCTCGGCTGTGCTGGGCGATGCGCCGTCGCTGGGCGCGCTGTTCGACCCGGCCAACCAGGCCGTTGTGCGCCCGCATTCGGCACTGGCCGCTATGGGCCGCTGGCTTGATGCACAGGGCAAGCTGCCACGCCCGTGGCTGGACGGCTACAGCGACATGGGGGCCATGGTCGAGCTGTGGGACATCGCACTGGCCGAGGCTGTAAAGGCCAAGGGCAACGTGGTGCAGTTCTGGTCGGGCGAGAACGAGGCCAACGCAGGTTTTGTCGCAAACGGCGCGACGGTCGGCCTGTGCTGGGATTCGACTGGCTTCAACCTGCGCAATGACGGCTACGCCTATCTTGCCCCGACCGAAGGCGCCTTTGCCTGGCATCAGGGTTTTGTCCTGATGGCCAATGCCACCAACGTCGATCAGGCGCATGAATTCGCCAAGTGGGTGTCCACCGCCGAAGGCGCAGCGATGTGGGCAACCGCCTTCTCGGCCAATCCGGTCGGCAAAGGTGCCGCCGATATGCTCGACCCGGAAGTGGCGGCCTACTATGCCGGCACCTTCGATGACGCGGCCCTGTCCAAGCTGTGGTGGTGGCCGGATCAGTCTGCCGAGTTCCTCGCCAAGCGCGGCGAATACGCAGACAAGTACAAGGCCTCCTGATCTCAGGGGTGTTCAGCGTTCACGCCGGGTCCGTCATGGCCCGGCGTGTTCATTTTCGGGGCAGAAAGGCTGCCTGCGGACGACCAAACCAAGAGCCCAGCAAACGATGGGCCGCAAGATCAAGAAGACAACGGGGAAGAAGGGGATATCAGGATGAGCGCGGGCATTGAACTTGACAATGTCGTCTGTGATTTCGGGCGCTTTCGGGCGGTGGATCATGTGAATGTCCACATTCAGCCGGGCGAGTTCTTTTCGTTCCTTGGGCCATCGGGTTGTGGCAAGACAACGATCCTGCGCATGGTGTCAGGTTTTATTGAACCCACAGCCGGGGTAATCCGCATTGGCGGCACTGACGTGCGCGGCCAGCGGCCGAACCAGCGGCCAACGGCGCTGATCTTTCAGAACCTTGCGCTGTTTCCGCTGATGCCAATCTGGGAAAACATCAGTTTCGGGCTGGAGGTGCGGGGCGTCGGCAAGGCCGAGCGGCGCAAGAAGGCCGAAGAGCTGCTGGCGCTGGTTGACCTGCCCGGGGCTGCGGACAAGATGGTAAGCCAGCTTTCAGGTGGGCAAAAGCAGCGTGTGGCGATTGCGCGTGCGCTGGCGGTTGAGCCGCAGGTGATGCTGCTGGACGAGCCGCTGTCAGCACTGGACCTGAAGCTGCGCCAGCACATGCGGGCCGAGTTGCGCGCCATCCAGAAACGCACGGGCGTGACCTTCATCTATATCACCCATGATCAGGGCGAGGCCCTGGCGATGAGTGACCGCGTGGGTGTGATGAGTCAGGGCCGCCTGCAACAAGTCAGCAATCCGCGGGATATCTACAACAACCCGGTCAATGGCTTTGTTGCGTCATTTGTGGGCGAAAACAATATCTTGACCGGTGAAGTTCAGACTTCACATGAAGGTTTTTCCACCCTTGCGACCCCACATGGCACCTTCCGTGCCCGTATGGCGGATGGCGTGGGGGGCAAGGGTGTAAAGCTGTATGTGCGCCCGGAACACACGAAACTCGCCGCAACCGCCGGTGCCGAGAATTCGGTCGCGGTCACGGTCAAGGAGGTTGCGTTCGAGGGGAACTTCATTTCGGTGATCTCGGACAGTGATACCGGCATGGCCTTTACATCCGAGTTGCGCAACGACGGGTCGGTCACCGTGCCCGAGGTCGGCAGCAAGCATTTCGTCACCTTCGACGCGGCCCGGGCGGCGATCCTGCCCGATGCCAATGTGACGGGGGGCTGACCGCGATGGGTGACCTTCTGAAACGCTATGGCAGCGGGCTGACCGGCGCAATCGTTCTGCTGACGCTGTTCTGGTTGCTGATCCTGCTGATCCTGCCGAACCTGACCATGTTCGAAAGCAGCTTCCGCCCCTATCTGCCCCTGGCCGAAGTCGGCGGTCCAAAGGACACCTATTCGGTGAACAACTATCTGCGCGTTCTGGGCAACCCGGTTGACCTGAACATTCTGTGGGTCACCGTTGAAGTGCCGGTGCGGATCAAGGTCTTTTTGCTGACCATCTTCTATTCAGCCGTCGTAACGGCCATCACGTTCCTGATGGCCTACCCGCTGGCCTATTATCTGGCCAAGATCGTTTCGCCGAAATCCTTGCCCACGCTGTTCCTGCTGTTGTTCGTCCCACTTTGGGTTTCAGAAATCCTGCGGTCCTTTGCGTGGTTCATCATCCTGTCCTTCAAGGGCCCGCTGAACGCCCTTTTGATGCAACTGGGAATCATCGATGTGGAAATCCGCTGGATTGCCGGGTTTAGCCCGGTGATCATCGGGCTGGTCTACACCTATGTGCTGTTCATGGTGTTCCCGCTGTACAATTCGATGCAAAGCCTTGATTCCAATCAGATCGAGGCCGCCGAGGATCTGGGCGCGCCCTGGTGGCGCACGCATTGGCGCATCATCCTGCCGCATGCCAAGCCCGGCATCGCATCGGGCGCCGTGATGGTGTTCATGCTGTCGGCAGGCTCACTCCTTGTGCCGTCACTGCTGGGGTCCACCACATCGGGCTGGTTCACACAGACCATTCAGGGCGTGATGCTGGAAGAGCAGGACTGGAACACGGGTGCTGCATTTGCCTTCATGCTGCTGATCGTCTGCACGCTGTTTGTCAGCCTGGCCATGCGGGTGTTCGGCGTCAAACTTTCCGACATCGCGAAATAGGGGGCGGATCATGCACAAGACTCGCGATCTTCTGTTTCACGTCTACATGGGCGCGTTCCTGCTGTATCTGCTGGTGCCGCTGCTGGTCATGGGTGGGGCCGCCTTCAACGACAGCAAACTGCCCACGGTTCTGCCCTGGAAGGGGTTCACCGACCAATGGTTCATCGACATGTGGAACGATGACCGGATCTGGATCGCCTTTCGCAATACCATTCTGGTTGCATTGGGCGTTGTGGCCTTGTCCGTGCCCATCGGCACCGCAGGCGCAATCCTGATCAATTCGATTTCGGGCCGCTGGCGTGCCACGCTTTACGGGCTGATGGTTGCCCCCATTCTTATCCCCGGGGTGGTGATCGGCATTTCGACACTGCTGTTCTGGAACAACCTGTCCGTCGGCTCTGGCCTGCATCTGTCGGTCCTGGGGCAGGTCAGCTATATCGCGTCTTTCGTGATGCTGCTTGTGCTGGCGCGGCTGCAAAGTTTCGATGCGGGGCTTGAGGAGGCGGCACTTGACCTTGGGGCCAGCCATGCGCAGGTCATGCGGCGCATCCTTCTGCCGCATCTTTATCCGGCAATCGGGGCGGGGGCGGCCATTGCGTTCTTTCAGTCGATCGAAAACTTCAACGTCACGCTGTTCACGCGCGGCGGGGCGGATACGCTGACGGTCTACGTCTTTTCCAAGGTGCGTTCGGGCATTACGCCCACCATCAACGCGCTGGCCCTGTTGTTGATCCTGGTCACGCTGTGTGCGGCCCTGATCTATGAAATCAACCGCCGCCGCAAAGCCCGCCTTGAAGCCGCGCGCGAGGCTGAAGCCCGCCGGGCAGAGGACGCGATGCTGTAATCACAAGGGCGGCCTTTCCGGCCGCCCTGCCCCACGACGGCAAGGCACGGGGGGAAGGCACGGGCCCGGTCAGCCGTGCCATGCGTCATTCTTCGCGGAATGTCTTGGCAAGGCTGTCGATGATGGGCCGCGTCAAGTAATCGGCCACCGTGCGGCTGCCGGTGCTGATATACCCTTCGACGGGCATCCCCGGCAGCAAGTCAACGTCGCCCAGCCGCGCAAGCTCGGTCGCCGGCACATCGACAAAGACCCGGTAGAACGCCATGCCCGTTGCCTCATCCGTCACTGTGGTCGGCGAGATGCTGTTGACCGTGCCAAACACCTCGGGCGTCGTGCGTGGATTGAAGGCGGCAAACCGCAGGCGCACGTCCTGACCGGGGTGAATGTTGTCAACCGAGACCGGCGCCACCCGGAATTCAAATGCCCGTGCCTCATCCGTGGCGATGATCTGGGCAATCAGCGCGCCGGGCGGCACGATGCCGCCTTCGGTCACCACCTGCATTTCATGCACATTGCCCGCAACCGGCGCGACAATCTCGATCCGCTCCAATTGCCGTTCGGTGCTGACGATCTGCTGGATCAACTCTTCGATCTGCTGGTTGGTGTCCTGCAGGCTGGTGACGGCCTCTTCCCGGAACTGACGGTCGGCTTGCAGGATCTCCAGCTCGGCGTCGCGGATCGAATTTTCGATCCGGGCTGTTTCGGTCAGATGTTCGGCAATCTGGCCCAGCAGGTCTGCCCGGTTGCCTTGCAGTGTCAGGACATCGGCATCGCGGCCAAGGCCCCGCGAAACAAGCTCTTCCTGCCGGGCAAGCTCTTGTGCGATATAGCCGACCTGTTCCTGCTTGGCCGCAATCAGCGCTGCGACACCGGCAATCTGGTTGTTGAACTGGCGAATGCGTTCTTCCAGTTGCGATTTTCGCCCCGCCTGAATTGCCGCGCGGGCCGCGAAAATCTCGCGCTCCATGGCCCGGACGGCGGACTGATCGCGCCCTTGCAGCAACGGTTGGTCCGCAGCAAAGCTGACCGCGCCGGCGGCGGATTGTTCGGCCTGCAAACGGGCCAGCCGGGCCCAGGCCTCGGCCAAGCGGTTGCGGTAGATTTCAAGATTTGCCTGCAACAACGTGGGGTCAAGGCGGATCAGCGGCTGGCCCTTTGCCACCAGATCGCCGTCGGCCACCAGAATGTCCTGCACAATGCCACCATCAAGGTGTTGCACCGCCTTTGGCTTGCCCATCACGGCAATCGTGCCTTGTGCGACGACCGCCCCGTTGATCTGCGTCAGCACCGCCCACAGGACCAGCGCCGCAAACAGCCCCAGGCCCGCGGCCGCGGCAACCTTTCCGGCATGGCCCATACGGATTGCCGGGGCCGGTGCGGCGGGCGTCAGAAGTTCAGCCTGCATCCTGCACCCGCTTTACCAGGGTTGCTGCCGGGCGCACCGCCTGCGCCAGCACGCTATCCTTGTCACCGAAATGCGCAACCGTTCCGTTTTGCAGCACCAGCACCTTGTTCACACTGGCCAGCGCCGAGGGCCGGTGCGCCATCACAACCAGCGTGGCCCCGCGTTCACGGCAGGCCATGATCGCCCGCATCAAGGCGTCATCGCCGATGGCATCAAGGTTGGCATTGGGTTCGTCCAGCACAATCAGCCGCGGGTTGCCGTACAACGCGCGCGCAAGACCCACGCGCTGCACCTGCCCGCCTGACAGCGGCGGCGTGCCATGCCCGATTTCTGTGGCATAGCCTTTTGGCAAGGACAGGATCATGTCATGCACACCCGCCAGTCTCGCCGCGGCAATGATGGCATCATCCTGCCCTTGCGGGTCAAACCGGCAGATGTTGTCACGCACGGTGCCTGACAGCAGTTCCAGCGATTGCGGCAGATAGCCGATATGCGGGCCAAGGCTGATGGGATCCCATTGGTCATAGGTGGCCCCGTCCAGCCTGATCTCGCCGCTGTCGGCTTGCCAGGCCCCGACCAGCAGGCGCGCCAGCGTGGACTTGCCCGAGGCCGAAGGGCCGATCACCCCCAAGGCATCGCCGGGCGACAAGGCAAAGCTGACCTGCGACAGGATTGGTGGCCGGTCAGCGCGAAGCGTCTGGCCCGGCGCAAACTTGGTCAGTGCATTGACGGCCAGATGTCCCTCGGGGGCCGGCAAGGCAACCGCCGTGCGCGGCGGCGGCGGGGCGGCAAGCACCTCGGCCAGGCGATGATGTGCCTCACGCGCGCGCACAACCGATCGCCATTGCCCGATCACCTGATCAATCGGCGCAAGCGCGCGGCCCGCAATGATCGAGGTTGCAACAATCATCCCCGCCGAAATGCTTTGATAGATCGCCAGATAGGCCCCAAGCGCCAGCATCGCCGATTGCAGCAGCAACCGGAAGGATTTGGAAAAGGCCGACAGCCCTTCAGACCAGTCGCCGGCCTGCTGGCCGCTGGCCAGCCCGTCATCATGCATGCGCCGCCAGCGGCTGCGCACCCGGTCGGCCATGCCAAGGGCCAGCACGGGTTCCGCGTTGCGATAGGCCTGTTCGACAAAAAAGCTTTCACCCGCATCCATGCCCATGGCGCGCTTGTAGCCCGGTTCGGTCAGCCATTGCCCGGCCAGCGCTGCGATGGTCACGATGACCGCGCCCCCCAGCGTCAGAAAGCCCAGCCAGGGGTGGATGTAAAAGACGACCGCAAGGTAAAAGGGCACCCAAGGCAGATCAAAGATGCCCAGCATCGCGGGGCTGGCCAGAAACCCGCGCAGCACGGCAATGTCGGCCAGCGGGCGGCGGTTCAGCCGGTTGCCGCGCACACCGCTGGCCAGCCATTCGTCAAATCCGGCATCGCCCAGATCGCGGTCAAGATGATAGCCCGCGCGCGACAACAACCGCACGCGCAGGAAATCATACAGGGCCATGAAGGCAAACAGCACGACCACGACAACCGACAGCCCCACCAGCGTCGGCACCGAACCGGATGCCAGCACGCGGTCATAGACCTGCAGCATGAACATCGGGCCTGTCAGCATCAGCAGGTTGACCCCGGCGCTGAAGACAATGGCCAGCAGAAGTGCCCCGCGCAATCTGCGCAGGGCCTGACTGTAGCGGTTCCTGTCGGGTTCCTGTGTCTTGCTGACCATGGGCCTGCCTTGTGTGTGCCTGTCGGTCAGTAGAACGAGAACTGGTTGTCATCCAGTGCGGCAAGTTGTGTCGCACTCAGGAAAGCGGTCACTGTGGTCGCCGGGTCAACAAGAACGCCACCGGGATCGGCGGCCCCCTGTGCAGCATCGCCCGTCGGCCCACTGGCCAGACCATCGCCCGCAATCGCGCTGGACAGGCTGGCATAAGACCCGATTTGCGCCACGGGTGTGATTGCAGGCACAAAGGTCAGGCTGTCCGCCGCAGCCGAAGTGGCCGCCAGTGTCAGCGCTGCGGCAAGCGGCGCATTGTCGCCCACTGGCACCACGGCCGACGGCGGCGGGGCCGCAGTTGACGTGGCGGCCAGCGGGGGCCGCAGGTGGGGTGAACACGAACGAGTCTGCGGTCAGATTGGCCCGATCGGCAGCCGTCAGACCATCAAGGATGATCGTCTCGCGCCCGTAGGTGACCAGCACGTCATTGCGGACCGTGCCATTGCCCGCCGTCGTAGACCGCGCCGTGATGGTCAGTTGCGCCAGCGTGTTGACGCCCCATGCACTGATATCCAGCTTGTCCTGGCCGATGACAAAATCCTGCACCCTGTCCGATGCGCGGTCGCCTGCGCCAAAGGCAAAGGTATCAAAGCCGGCCCCGCCGTTCATCTGCTGCACGCCGGCCCCGTCGCGGATGTAATCATCCCCGGCGCGGCCCCGGATCGTTGCCAGCGACCCGCCAAAGATGACATCGCTGTAATCCGACCCGTGCAACCATTCGATGGTCGTGGCGCGGTCACCCAGCGCCTGACCGGCATTGGCCGACTGGTTCGCCATGTCAAACAGGATGCCGCCATCGGCGAAAGCATAGCTCAACTCATCGCGCCCGGCCCCGCCATCAACGGTATCGGCCCCGGCCCCGTTGTAGAAGATGTCGTTGCCATCACCGCCAAAGATCTGGTCATTACCCGGCCCGTCATAGACCGTGTCATTGCCCGCGTTGCCCAGAATGGTCTGGCCCCCGCCGGAAATGCCCTGCCCGTCGATATCGCGGAAAGCGCCGTTCATCAGGTCATTGCCTGCCGTGCCATCCACGGTCGCCCCGGCCCAGCGGTTCGGGTCGATCTGCGTCGGATCGGCAAAGATGAAACTTGCCGCGTTCAACGACGGTATCTGCGCGGTGTTCATCCCGACAATGACCACGGATTCGCCATTGAAGCTGATCACAAGTTCGCCCAGCAGTGTCCCTGCATTATTGGTGCGTTCCACGATCGACAACTGGTCAAACTGCGTGACACCCCAACGCGTCAGGTCAAGCGCATCCTGGCCCAGGACAAAGTCCATGATCCGGTCTTGTGCCTGATCGCCATCGACAAACAAGAAGACATCGCGCCCGGCCCCGCCATAAAGCGCCTGAATGCCGGCGCTGTCGACCAGCACATCATTGCCACCTTCACCGTAAAGGCGGCTCAGGCCCTGCGATACGATCAGGTCATCGAAGTTTGACCCGTACAGATACTCGATCCCGACAAAGCGGTCACCCAGGGCGATGCCCGTGCTTTGGGTGGGCGCCCCCATGAAGATCGACAGGCCCACCGTCGACCCGGTGTAGTTCACCCGGTCAGTGCCCGCCCCGCCATCATAAAGATCGGCCCCGTCACCGGCGATAAACGCATCATTGCCAGCCCCACCATAGGCATCGTCATTGCCCGCCAGATCGCGGATGGTATCGTTCCCGGCCCCGCCATTCAGCTGATCGCGCAGCGCTGTACCCGTGATATTGCCGCTGCCCGAGATGACATTGTCATAGGGCAAGGTCAGCGGCGGGGCGATTGTCAGCACAAAGGTATCCGACACGATCGCCGAACCGTCGCTGGCCGACAGGGTGATCGACAGGCTGCCAGACGCACCGGCTGGCGGTGTTCCGGTAAAGGTGGTGCCATTGAACACCAGCCAGGATGGCAGCACGGCCCCGGTTGACAGCCGCGCCTGATAGGCCAGCGGCTGACCATCCGGATCGGAAAACGCCGCCGTGTCGGCCGCAAAGGTAAAGGGCATCCCCTCGCGGATGACTGCACCGGCATTGTCCAGCGTAACGTCTGCAACGGGCCGCACCAGCACCGGCGGGTCCTGTGTGTTCAGCACGTTCAGCGCAAAGTCATCACTGATGCTGATCTGCCCGTCAGATGCCGTCAGCCGCAGCATCAGCGTGCCGATGAAGTCAACCGGCGGCAGGCCCGACATGGTCTGTGTCAACGCGTTGAAGGTGATCCAGCTCGGCAAGGCCGACCCGTCAGCACGCGTCAGCGTGAAGGTCAGCGGCTGGGCATCAGGATCGCTGAACAGGTTGGTTTGCAGCGCAATCGAAAACGCCGTTTCTTCGGTTGCCAGACGGTCTGACAGGGGTGCGGCCAGCACCGGCGCATCATTCACGGCAGCAATCGTCAGATCGACAAAGCCCAGCGTTGACAGGCCAGAGCTGTCAGTCAGCGTATAGGCAAAGCTGCCGGTGCCCGAGAAGTTTTCATTCGGCGTGACCTCAATCTGCCCGCTTTCCAGCAGGCGCGCGGACACGCCGTTGCCGCGTGCAACGCTCGTGATGCTGATGCCCTGAATGTCAGGGTCATTGTCATTTGCCAGCAGGATCGACGGCTCGATGATCAACACTTCGTCTTCCGTCATGCTGATGCTGTCACGCCCGGCCACGGGCGCATCTGGTGTCGGTGCGATCGTGATCCGTACAGTCCCGTCCACCGGCACGCCCGACCCGTTGGTGATGGTATAGGTCAGATTGACGATGCCGTTCTGGTTGACCTGCGGGGTAAAGCGGTAAAGCGCCCCTTCCTGCGTGACCGCCGATGAGGCAAAGCCAAGGAATTGCAGCGCATCGCCATCCGGGCTGATGTCATTGGCCAAAAGCTGTGCCGGATCGATCAGGATCGAGCCGTCTTCGACCATCGAAAGTTGATCCAGCACGGTAAAGGGTGGATCGATCGATGGGCTGACCTGGATCTGCGCATAGCCTTCGGTCCGGGCCCCAAGGGCGTCTTCCAGCACATAGCGGAATCCGGCATTACCATAGAAATCGGCACGCGGCGTAAAGGTCACCACGCCGTTTGACAGCGTGACCGTGCCATTGTCGGGGTCATACACCTCGACCACGGTAAAGCTGTCACCCTCGGGGTCATAGTCATTGGCCAGAAGGTTCGCCATCGGGATGACCAGCGGCACGTCCTCATCCGTTGCCAGAATGGCATCGGGCAAGATCACCGGGCCATCGTTCACCGGGGCAAAGTTGAACGCGATGGTGCCTGTGGTGATTTCGCGGCCGTCTGAAACCCGGTAGCCCATGGTCAGCTGACCATTCAGGTTCACATTCGGCATCACCTGCCAGCTGCCATCGGGCAGTTCGAACAGCCGCAAACCCGCGGACTGCCCCGTAAAGCCAAGGAAGGTCAGCGCATCACCGTTCGGGTCTAGATCATTGGCCAACAGTTGTGCTGTGGTAAAGGTGATCGGCGTATCCTCGGCGCCGTCAAACACGTCAGGGCCAAGGATGGGCGCTGCATTGTCTGGCGTGACCTCAATCGTGACGCGGGCCACATCGGTGCGGCCATTGCCATCGGTGATGGTGTAGTCAAACCGCGCGATCCCGTCGAAATTCGCAGTCGGGGTAAAGGTGATCTGCCCGTTTGCCACCACTGCCGTGCCGTTGATCACATTGGCCAGCGATACGAAGCTGATCGTATCACCATCCGTGTCGGTGTCATTCGCCAACAGATCGGCGATGTTGATCACCAGCGGCGTGTCTTCGACCGTGGTCAGATCATCATCATTGGCCTTCAGATTGCGGTTGAAGGCGATGTTGACGAAACTGCTTGAGACCTCGCCATCATCATTGGTGATCGTGTAGCCAAAGCGCGTGCTGGTCGCTGTATCGCTGTTCAGCGTATAGCGCAGGACCGCCCCGGTCGTGCCGTCCAGCGCCTGCGAGAAGTTCGCGCTGACCGTGTCATTGGTTGTTTCCGGATCCCCGTCGTCGACCGTGCGATTGATGGTCACCGCCAATGTGCCGCGATAATCCAGCGGCACGCGCGCAAACAACATGCCGGTTGTCGGGTTCAACGACAGCCAGCTTGGCGCAGCACTACCATCCGCCATGCTGGCCGACCAGACGGCCCCTTCAACCTGTGCAAGCCCCGACAGAGCCGCGCCATCAATCGCCGTGCGCACAATCTCGACCGTGCCGGTGCCGGGTTGGGTAAAGGCCGACAGGCGCAGGGTATTGCCCGGCAGGGCAAAATCATTGGCAAGCAGGGTGGCCACGGGAATGTCGAACGTTGCGTTCGATGTCATCACCAGATCATCGGCAATGGCGTCAATGATCTCGGGCCGGCCATCTACGTTGACAACGACAATGGCCGCATCCTCGGATACCGCGCCAAGCGTGTCTTGGGCGACATAGCTGAAGACAAAGCTGCCGTCGAAATCTTCGGGCGTGGTAAAGACCGGGCGGCCATTGACCATCTGCCAGCCAAAGCCTGCAACATTGCGTGTGCTGAGCACCGTATCGACGATGACCTCTTGCACCAGATCAAAGGCCGGGTGGTCGGCCGTGGCGGGCATGGCAAACCGCACGTCCAGCGCGCCAACATAATCCCCTTCAGGCGGGGTGCCCGCAAAGGTCTGGGTCGCGGGGTCATAGGTCAGCCAAGCCGGTAGGGCGTTTCCATTGGCCAGTGTCACCACGGCGCTGTCATCCAGCGGCGCGGCAAACAGGCCTTGCGCGGCAAAGAAGGCCTGCGTTGCCAGCAATGCGTTGACACCCGCCGGAATGCCAATAGCCGGATCGATGATGAAATCCAGCGCAAAGCTGCCATCGACAGTCGAACGCCAGCCGGGGTCAAGCCGGGGTTGATCGGGCATATGCGCAATGCGCACCGCCACGGGACCGGCGGCTTGCAGGATCAGCACCGGGTCAACCGAAAGCGTCATGGTGGCCGGATCGAAGATCAGCCAATCCGGCAGATCGCGGCCGGACGGGGCTGTCGCAGTCCACAGGCCGGGGCCGAAATCATGCGTGTCAGGATCGTAGGGGATGATCGGAAACAACACCCCAGGGTCACTTACGACAAAATCTTCATTCAGCGCGTCGCGCTGATCGATTGCATTGTAAAGGCTGCGCGCCTCGGTTTCAAACACGGCGAGACCCGTCTCCAGCGCCAGCCCGGTCAGCAGTGCGGGCGCATCTGTCGGGTCAATCGTCTGCGCCACAGCATGGGTCAGCCCACCCCGGTCCGCTGACAGGGTAAAGGTCACGACCACATTCAACGGCGTGGTCTGATCAGCCGGCATCGTGCCGGTAAACGCAAGTGTCTGGGCATCAAACGTCAGCCAAAGGGGCAGCGCGGCCCCATCTTCCAGCGTCGCTGTGACCAGCGTATCCGCCGCCAACTTGTTTGCCGTCAGGCCCATGGCGGCTTCAACATCACGGTCGGCGGGCAAATCGGCCAGCACACCCAGGAAGTTGATGCTGCTGAACGACAGCACGTCGCCTTCCGGATCAAAGTCATTGCCGAACACCTCGCCCGGCAGGATGGTGATCGGGCGGTCTTCGACCCCGCCTGCCACATCATCGCGCACCACGGGTGCATCATTGCGCGGCACGATGGTCACCGTGACCACGCCCACGGACGTGCCACCATGCCCATCGCTGATCGTGTAGTCAAAGCTGGCCACGCCGTTGTAATTCGCGCGCGGTGTGAACACGATCATGCCGTTTGCATCAAACGCAACCCGCCCGTTCAGTGCGAACGGATCAAGCGAGATGATGGTCAGCGTATCGCCATTGCCATCACTGTCATTGGCCAAAAGCGTGGCCGGATCGATGATGATGACCTGATCCTCAAACGTCTCAAGATCATCGTCCTGCGCGTTGGGTGCGTCATTGAACGGGAACACCGTCACGGCCACGTTGATGGTGCGGCTGGCGCCGAATTCATCCGTCAGCACATAGGTGAATGATGCGTCATCCAGTGTGTCGGCCTCAAAGAACACCTTCTCGCCGTCAGCCGACAAGGTTGCCGTGCCATTCGTGCCCGACATAACCGTGCCAAAGGTAAAATCGTCACCTTCGGGGTCACGGTCATTCAGCATCAGCGTGCTGACGTTGATTTCGTAGACACGCCCCAACCGTACGGCAATGGCATCATCCCCGCGCGGCGCATCATTCACGCCAACAAAGGTCAGCTGCACCTCACCGTAGGCCACGCCACCATTGCCGTCTTCCAAGGCATAGCGGAACCCGGCAAACCCGAAATGATCCGGGCGGGGTTCAAAGTAGATATAGCCGTTCTCAATGGTCGCACGGCCATTCGTCAGGTTGTAATTCGCGCTTTGATACAGCGGGTTGCCATCAAGATCGCGCAGCGCGCTGAGGCCGGAAATCGCAAGCGTATCGCCGTCAACATCGCTGTCATTGGCCAAGAGGTCCGCAATGCGGATGACCAGGATTGTGTCCTCGGTGCCGGTATAGCCCGCATCCGCGCCCGCCACCGGGGCGTCGTTGACCGGTGTCAGGTTCACCTCGACCCGGGCCGTGCTTTCGCGCCCGAACGCATCACGCACCGTATAGTCAAAGAACGCATCGCCGTTCTGGTTCAGCGCGCCCTGAAAGCGGATCGTCCCATCAGGCAGGATCACCGCCGTGGCCCCGCCCACCCCCAGAACCGACACCAGTTCCAGATCCGCGACCCCTGCCGTCGCATCGTTTTCGAACAGGCTGGCCGGGTCGATGATGGCCGGCACGTCCTCGGTCTGGAAGCGCACAACGTCATTGGCCGCATTGAACCGGCCCAGTTGGGCCAGCGTTTCAATCGCGGCGCGGTCCCAGATCAGCCCCTCGCTGAAGGCAATCGCCTCGATCCCCGCACCACCCGGCAGGAAATGCCCGACCACACGCAAGGTATCGGTCAGGAAGCCACCGGTGTTTTCCAGCTCGATCACCAGATCATCGCCTTCGCGGATCAGCGATACGTCACGCCGCAGCACCGGCGCCTGCAACAACACCGTGTCCACGCCCGCGACGGCAGCTTCGGTCAGCACATCGCTGCCCGCGCCAAAACCGAAGACATAGGTATCCGACCCCGCCCCACCGGCCAGCGCATCATTGCCAAGCCCGCCAACGAAAGTTTCATCCGCCGCGCCGCCCGCCAGCGTGTCGTTCCAGTCCGAGCCGAGCACCTGCTCGATCCCCGAAAGCACGTCACCTGCCGCATCCCCGACCGTTCCGGTGCCCGCACCCAGATCAAGCGCAACCGCGCTTGCCGCCGTGGTATAGTCGGCCGTATCGAACCCGGACCCGCCGTCAATCATATCGGCCCCGGCCCCGCCGCGCAGGCGGTTATCGCCTGCATCACCGATCAGCGTATCGGCATGATAGCTGGCCTCGATGATCTCGATACTGCTGAACACATCGCCCGCCGCATCGCCGCCGTTCGCCGCCGTGTCGGCCAGATTGACCAGCACCCCGAATTCAGACCCGGCATAGCTGACAACGTCGGTCCCTTCCCCGCCCTGCAGCACATCGGCGCCGCGCCCGCCTTCCAGCGTGTCGTCACCGGCCCCGCCGGTCAGCGTATCGTTACCGCGTCCGCCTTTCAGCAGGTTGGCCGCCCCGTTACCTTCCAGCATGTCATTGGCATCGCCGCCTGTCAGATGTTCGATCGATGTCAGCACATCACCCGCGGCGTCACCGCCTGCCGCCGTCAGCGTGGCAAGCGACACCGTGACCGCATCGGTGCTACCGCTGTAATCCGCGGTATCCGCGCCATCGCCGCCTGACAGGATATCGGCGCCCGCGCCCCCTGTCAGCGTATCGTCGCCATCACCACCCAGCAGCGTGTCATCGCCTGCAGCCCCCGACAGCCCGTCGGCGCCACCGCGCCCGTCAAGCAGGTTCGCCTCAAGCCCGCCATCCAGCGTATCGCCAAAGGCCGATCCCGCCAGCGCCTCGACAGCGAAATACTCATCCCCCTGCGCATCGCCGCCCTGCCCGAAACGCGTCGAAAGGCTGGCGCGCACGCCGATGGTCGAGGTTGCAAAATCAACGGTATCAAAGCCCGCCCCGGCAAAGATCTGGTCAAATCCAGTGCCACCAAAGATCAGGTCATCGCCGTCATGCGCGCGGATCGTATCATTGCCCGCAAGGCCGCTGATCGTATCTGACCCTGCCGTGCCGATCAGCAGATCGACCAGCGCTGTCCCGGTGACAAGGCCGGAATAGCCCGCATTGACGTTGGCGCTGACCCGCGCCGTATCTGTCAGCTCACCATCGGTGATTTCATAGTCGAGCGTCAGCCCGCCAGTGTATCCGGCCCCAAGATCAACCACGATGAACTGGTCCTGCCAGACCTCGATCGTGCCGGCGCTGTGGGCAAAGACCCGGGTAAAGGCCAACACGGAATTCTCGATATCCGTGTCATTCGCCATCAAATCGGATATCCGCAGCACCAGGGGCACCGCCTGTTGCGTGGTGAACCCGGGGTCATCACCGGCCACCGGTTCATCATTGACGGCAATCATCTCGATCCAGACAAAGCCGATATCCCCGGGCATGCCCGTGCCATCCGAGATGGTATAGAAGAACCGCGTCGGCCCTGTGGCATTTGCCCCCGGCGTGAACAGCAGGTTCGTCGCATCATACTGCACCAGCGTGCCATGGCTATGTGCGATGGATGGGCCAAAACCCGTCAGCGTGATCGGGTCGCGGTCGATATCATAATCATTGCCCAGCAGCGCGCTGACCGGGATCAGACGCGGCGTATCTTCCACCGCGATGATCGTGTCATTCACGGCCACCGGCCCGGCATCATCAACGTTTGCAAAGAACAGTGTAACCTCGGCGGCATCCACCGCACCGCCCGCATCCTGAATCAGATACGAGAACGTTGCCTCACCCCAGAAATCGGCATCCGGCGTGAACACAATCGTCCCGTTCCCTGGCATTGTCAGGGTCCCGCCAACCGCATTTGATGCGGACTGGAAGATCAGGGTTCCCGGCTCTACATCCCGGTCATTGTTCAGAAGATCGGCGATCTGGATCGTCAGTGCCTGATCTTCCAGCCCACGCAGCTCTTCAAAGCCGTTGCTTTCATAGCTGTCATCACGGGCGTCGGGGTTATCGTTGACCGAGGCCACGTTGATCGTGACCCAGGCTTCCGTTTGCCCGCCCTGCCCGTCGGCCACTACGTAACGGAATCCCGCCGTGCCGTGGAAATTCGCTGTCGGAATGAACTCGACCCCGTTCGGGTAAAGCTGCGCCGAACCGCCCACGGCGCCTTCGACACGCAGTATTGTCAGCGTGTCACCATCTGCGTCGCTGTCATTGGCCAGCAGTTCCGGGACGGCCAGAAAGACGGGCACGTCTTCATTGGTGACAAAGCTGTCTGCCCCCGTCACCGGTGCGCTGTTGACCGAAGTGACCGACAGATTAACCCGGCCCGTGGTCATGGCACCCTGGCTGTCGCGCAAGGTGTAGTCAAAGAAGGCCGGACCAAAGAAATTGGCGCGCGGCGTGATCGTGATATCGCCGTTGTCACCCAGCGAAACGGCAATATCGGCGTTGCCCGAAACGGCAATCAAAGACAGTGCGTTGCCTTCGATATCGCGGTCATTGGCCAGCAGTGTCGCTGCACTGATGACCAATGATGTGTTTTCGTCAAAGGCCGCAATCGTATCTGTCACCGCCGTCGGCGCATCATTGACCGGCGTCACCGTGATCCGCACAACGCCGGTCCCCACCCCACCTTCAGGGGTGTTCGCGACATAGGTGAACTGGGCCGGGCCGTTGAAATCGGGGGCCGCAACAAAGGTGATATTGCCCGATGTCGACAGGTTCACCGTGCCGCCGACCGCATCACGCACCTGCCCGATGATCATGCGGTCGCCATCGGCATCATTTGCCAACAGCTGCGACGCGCGGATTTGCAGGCTGCCATCCTCGACCATGGTAAAGCCGCTGTCATCACGCACCTGCGCCTCGGGGCGTACACGCAGATCAATCGTGCCCGTGGCAAAGCCGCCGCGCCCGTCGGAAATGGTATAGGTCATCTGCGTGGTGCCGCTAAAGCCCAAGGCAGGGTTAAAGACGACATTGCCATTGGCATCGATTTCAGCCGCGCCATTGGCCCCGCCGTTAACCCAGACCAACTGCAGCGCATCATTGTCCGGATCAAAGTCGTTGCGCAGCAATTGCGCGCGCGAGATGGACAGCGTCTGGCCGCTGACGACCGAGAAATAGCCATCGGCCACCGCCTCGGGGGCGGTATTGGCCAACCGGGACAAAATGTTTGCGGCTGTCCAGTTCACACCATCGCTGAACTGATAGCGTTCGATGCCGCTGCCATCGGCTGCCAGCGCGTTCTCGACAACCAACCTATCGCCCGAGCTGAGGAAGCGGAACTCGACACTGTTCGATCCCTTGAACAGCTGCGTGACCGAGACCTCGCTTGATACATAGTCAATGAAATCAATTACATCAACTGATGTGGCGTCCACCGCTTCGATAATGCGGTCGGCCCCGTTGCCACGGCGCACCACATAGGTATCCGCCCCCGCCATGCCATAGGCACTGTCGTTGCCCGCACCCATTTCGATGGTATCGGCCCCGGCAAAGCCCCACAGGTTATCGGCCCCCGGTGTCTGGGAATCGCGCAAAGTGGCGGCCCGCATCGCATCGCGGTTCCAGATTTCGCCATCGGCAAAGACGATTTCCTCGACACCCTGTGCACCCGTGCCAAGTGCGGCTTCAAGAATGATCCGGTCACGTTCGCCCGGCAGGCGCAGGATCAGGTCAAACCCGTCGGCCCCAAGGCGCAGTGCGTAAACCAGATCTTCGGCGTTCACATCCAGCACCAAACGGTCCGTCCCCGTGGTGCCAAGGTCGGATATCCGGTCATCGCCATCACCGGTGACAAAGCGATAGGTATCTGCCCCGCCACCGCCGGCCAGCAGATCATCGCCCAAGCCGCCGCGCAGGACATCGTCCCCCGTGGTGCCGACGATGACATCATTGCCAACCGTGACCTGCGCCGCCGACAAGGCCGCCAGCACATCGGCAAACAGCACGACTTCGCCCGTATCGACCAGTTCGATCCGTTCGATCACCCCGGCCGCGCCCGAAAGCGCGTCCAGGACGACAATGCCATCGTTGTCATCGGCAAACCGTATCACAAGGTCCGTGCCCGATGCACCGTTGCGAAGGAATTCGACGTCCGCCGCCGCATAGCCGACAATCTGCAGCACATCGCTGCCGCCGGTATCGCGGATCTGGTCGATCCCGTCACCCCGGCGAAACAGGTAGGTGTCATCCCCCAGATCACCCAACAGCAGGTCATTGCCTGCGCCCCCGTCCAGCGTATCGGCCCCGGCGCTGCCGGTGATCCGGTCATTGCCACCCGTGCGGATCGACGCGGCCATCAGCACGCCAAAGCTCGACTGCGGCCAGATCGTGCCATCATCAAAGATGATCTGCTGGATGCCGCTGTTGTCCGGGCCAAGCCCTGCCGATACGACAATACGCCCGCCATCGCCCGCCGTCGGCGATGATGGCGCGATCAGCACCAGAAGGTCAGTGCCCGCGCCGGCACGCAGGATCACATCCGCAGCATCAATGCCTGTCAGGCGCAGCGTGTTGGTCTGCGTCAGATAGCTGGTTTCATAAATCCGGTCGATGCCATCGCCGCGCGCATAGACATAGGTATCAGCGCCTGCGCCACCCCGCAGCACGTCATTGCCTTCTTCACCCGCAAGTGTATCGGCATAGATGCTGCCAACCAGACTGTCATCACCACTGCCGGCAAGGCCCGCAAGTGCCATGGTATACAACTGGGCAACAGACCAGCTGACCCCACCCTCAAAATCCACCCGCGTGACCGCAAGATCGGCCAGCGAAGTGGTGTAATTCGCCGCACGGATCAGCACAGACCCCGCATCCCCCGCGCCCGGCGCGGATTCGGCGATGGTCAGCATAATCCCCTGTGGCTCTAGACTTACGCTGACATCGGCAGGCAGGATTTCATTCAGGATCAGGATGTTATCGGCTGTATCCCCGGTTCCGGCGGCCTGCGAAATTCCCAGTTGATCATGCCCGTCGCCGCGCGCGTAGACATAGGTATCCACACCCAAGCCGCCATTCAGGCTGTCATCACCTGCAAGCCCGCGCAAGGTATCGGGCGGTCGTCAGGAACGCTGCGACGAGGCGCACCGATCCCGGGACAATTCCGCGGCCTGGATCAGCGAGGATTTGCACAACCAGATCGTCGCCATCACGCAGGAATGCAAGATCAGTGGCCATCAAGTCTGGCAATGACAGCGTGTCACCGCCAGGCAAAACATAGGGCTGAACATCCACGATCATCGGATCGACATAGACGTCCGAATTTGCACCACGCTCTTCAATCACATCATGCCCATCGCCATTGCGATAGATATAGGTGTCGTTGAACCCCGTTGTGCGCACGAAATCATTGCCGCGGCCAAGATCATAGACCTGTGCCTGCGTGGCGTTCACCACGCTG
>JALOSO010000071.1 GCA_025458385.1 Paracoccaceae bacterium
CGATTACAACCCATTCTGGAAACTTGCACTCGGCAAGAAGATGGTGCTGCCTGAGCGGAAACTGAAAGATATCGACCAGTTTTTGCAGCAGTTTCCTGACGTGGAGGAGGTAATCATTGATGGAGTAGAACGTCCGATTCAACGTCCCATCGACAGCGAGACAAAGCGACTCAACTACTCCGGTAAAAAGAAGCGCCACACGCGCAAACACCTCGCAGTTATCGCTCGGACCAAGCGAGTCTTAGTATTGACCCAAGCGCGGGAAGGGAAAGTGCATGACAAGCGCTTGCTTGATGAAACCGAACTTGCCCACAGGCTGGCATCATGAAGATCGACTGGACCCGAAACGAAACCCTTGTTGCGCTGGTCATTCTTGCCTTCTGCCTTCTAGGCGCGGCATCGGACCCAAGCTTCCTGTCGATCGCCACGCTGACCGATCTTTTGCGGGGCGGGATCGTGCTCGGCATTTTTGCCGTGGCGGCGATGCTCGTGCTGATCTCGGGTGGCATCGATGTCAGCTTTACTGCGGTGGCGGCCTTTACCATGTACGTCACCGCCGTGGTGCTGAATGCCGCTATGCCATGGATGCCGTGGTGGGGGGCACTTGGTTTCGGGATGGTGGTGGGGGCCTGCCTAGGCGCGATCAACGGAATTTTGATCGCGGGTTTTGGCTTGCCTACGCTGATCGTGACACTGGGAACGCTGTCGATCTTCCGCGGCTTCATGCTGACCTTCATCGGCCAACGCCAGATCACCACCCTGCCGCCGGGCATGCGGGAATTCGGGCGGATGATGCTGATCCGTGGAGAGAATGCGGATGGGTCATTCTACAACCTGCACGCGGCCTTTCTTGTCACCCTTCTTGTTGTCGCGCTGACATGGTTCATCTTGCAGCGCACCATGCTCGGGCGCCAGATCTATGCCATCGGCGGATCGGTCGAAAGCGCGCGGCGCATCGGCATCAATGTGCGTGGGGTGCAGTTTTTCGTTTATGTCTATGTCGGCATCCTTGCCGGGTTGGCTGGGGTGATCCATTCCAGCATGGCGCGGGTGGCCAATCCCTTCGATCTAGTCGGGCTGGAACTTTCGGTGATCGCCGCCGTGGTGCTGGGCGGCGCGCGGTTGGCGGGCGGGCATGGCACGCTGACCGGCACGGTGCTGGGCGTGACCTTGATCGTCCTGGTCCGCAACAGCCTTGTCGTGCTGGGTATTCCCGCCACATGGCAATCGGTCACCATCGGGGCGCTGATCCTTTTGGGAACCGGCTTGCCTGCATGGCAGGCCAAACGCGCCGCATCGCGATCCGCGGCCTGAGGCAGGGGCAGAGAGATGACACAACATTCCCAAGGCTTTTTCTCGCGCCTAATGTCTTCGCCCGAGGGGCGGCTAGCGGTGATCTGCGTGGCGGTTTTCGTGTTGATGGCGGCGCTGTCGCCAGACAGGTTCCTGAGCACACAAAACATGACATCGATGGCCTTCCAGTTCCCAGAATTCGCCATTCTGGCTCTGGCGATGACGGTCACGATGCTGACCGGAGGCATTGACCTTTCTGTAGTGGGCATCGCCAATCTTACGGCCATCGTTGCCGCCATGATCTTGACCGGAGCCACCGGATCGGGGGATGGCACGTTGCTTGTGATGGGGGCAATGGCCGCCTCGCTGGCTGTCGGCATGGTCGCGGGCCTGTTCAATGGCCTACTTGTTGCCAAGCTTGGCTTGCCACCAATCCTTGCCACGCTTGGCACCGGGCTGATCTTCACCGGCTTTGCCATAGCACTGACAGGCGGCTCTGCAATCATGGGCCTGCCGCCGGCCGTGGCCTGGATCGGCAACTCTACCACCTTTGGCATCCCGACGCCTCTGGTACTCTTTGTGCTGCTTGCGGTTGCGACCTCTCTGGTGCTGACGCGCACATCCTTTGGCGTGAAGCTGCGGATGTATGGCGCCAACCCGCTTGCCGCGCGATTTGCCGCGATGGATATCGATGGCATGCTGATCCGGGTCTATGTTGCCTCGGGCGCGCTGGCGGCCATCGCTGGCATGGTGGTGATGAGCCGGGCGAATTCGGCCAAGGCCGATTATGGCTCTAGCTACCTGCTGCTGGCCGTTCTGATTGCGGTTCTGGGCGGGGTGAACCCTTATGGGGGCTATGGCAAGATCATCGGCGTGGTGCTGGCCGTGCTGTCGATGCAGTTCCTCTCCTCGGGACTGAACATGATTGGCGTGTCCAATTTCGCCCGCGAATTGATCTGGGGCAGCCTGCTTATTTTCGTGATGATCGTGAACACACGGGCCGCAAGGACCCGCTGACAGAACCGGAGAAGACGCATGAAGAAGATTCTGAACAACCCTGCCGATTATGTGGATGAGATGCTAGAGGGCCTGTGCGCCGCGCATCCCGAATTCTACCGCCTTGTAGGCGAAACGAAACGCGCGGTCGCCCGCGCCACGCCGGGGCCAAAGGGCAAGGTGGGCATCGTCTCGGGCGGTGGCTCCGGTCATTTGCCGGTCTTTACCGGCTATGTCGGCCCGGGCCTGCTGGATGCATGTGCCATCGGCGATGTCTTCGCCAGCCCTTCGGCCGAGCAGATGGCCGATGCGATCCGTGTGGCCGATCAGGGCGCGGGCGTACTGCGCTTGTATGGCAATTACGGCGGCGACATCATGAATTTCGATATGGCAGGGGATCTGGTCGACTTCGACGATATCCGCTGCACGACGGTTGTCCTGGCCGATGACGTGGCTAGCGCCCCACCCACCGAAGCCGCCAAGCGGCGTGGGGTGGCGGGCATGGTTTATGCCTTCAAGATCGCCGGGGCCGCGGCCGAGGCGGGGCATGATCTTGATACCGTCACGCGCGTGGCCCAGAAGGCTGCCGATGCCTGCCGCTCGGTCGGTGCAGCACTGTCATCCTGCACCGTGCCGCAGGCGGGCAAGCCCACATTCCATATCGCCGAGGACGAGATGGAAATGGGCATGGGCATCCATGGCGAACCGGGCGTCTGGCGCGACAAGCTCAAGACCGCGGATGAGATCGCGGAAGAGATGATGGATCGTCTGCTGGCCGACATGCCGCTGGCCGCCGGGGATCGCGCCTCGATCATGGTCAACAGCCTTGGCGCCACCCCGCCCGAGGAACTGTACATCCTGTACCGTGTGGTCAAGCGGCGGCTGGAGGCGGCAGGCGTGACCATCGTCATGCCGCTTGTCGGCCGCTATGCCACCAGCATGGAAATGGCGGGCGTCTCCTTTACCCTGTGCAAGCTGGATGCGGAGCTGGAGGGTTTCCTCAAGGCCCCCTGTGACTGTGCCTTCTGGAGCGTGAAATGACCCTGACAGTCAGCGATCTGCGCGCTGCCATCGACCGGCTGGTCGTGGCGATGGAGCGGGATTTCGACCTGCTGAACAGCGCCGACGGGACGCTGGGCGACGGCGATCTTGGCGTCACCCTGTCGCGCGGGTCAAAGGCCATGCAAGAGGCAGCTCCCGGCCTGCCTGACGATCTGGGGCAGGCGCTTCTGGCCTGCGCGCAGGCCTTCACGCGTACCTCTGGTTCGTCTTACGGCACGCTGATGGCCACCGGGCTGATGAGCATGGCCAAGGCGCTGAAAGGCCGCACAAGCGCAGAGCTTGGCGAGATTGCCGGACTGATCGCCGGGGCGCGGGATGCGATGCAGGCGCGCGGCAAGGCAGAGTTGGGCGGCAAGACGGTGCTTGATAGCCTTGATGCTATGGCGCAGGCGGCGGCGGGGTTGACAGAGCTGACAGCGCTGGCCGATGCCGTGGCGCAAGCGGCGGCGTCGGCGCAGGTCGCGCTGCGCGACAAGCCCGCCACCGTGGGCCGGGCGCGCATTTTCGGGGAAAAGACCATCGGGATGGATGACCCCGGCATGCTTGCCATGACGGCCATCGCCGCCGCGATCACCGGGCGGGGCTGATCCGCCCGGCAAATCAATACCCGGCAGATCAAGGCCCGGCCCTGCATCGCGCGGGGCCGGGCTTTGCCTTACCAGGCCGGCGGTTCGTTGCCGTCATGCAGCACCCAGTCTGCGGTAGAAAAGCGTGACCGGGCGAATTGCCCCTGATGCCAATAGGGATAGATCAGCGGCGGTTTAGACACATCGTTCAGCTTGGTCAGATCTTCGGCGGTCAGGCGCAGGCTGACTGCGGCGAGGCTGTCCTTGAACTGTGCCTCATTCCGGCCACCGACAATCAGGCTAGCGACGGTCGGCCGTCTCAGAAGCCAGGCAAGCGCGACCTGCGCAGCAGAAACGCCATGCGCCTCGCCCACTTCGACCAGCGCCTCGACAATGTTCCACAGCCGCTCCAGATCGCGGATCGGCGGTTCCGTCCAGCCAGCGGCCTGACGGCTGCCTTCGGGAACCGGGCGGCCCCGGCGATGCTTGCCCGTCAGCAATCCGCCCGCCAGCGGCGACCAGACCATGGTTCCAAGGCCCTGATCCATCCCGGCGGGCAGAAGTTCATATTCCGCCTCGCGCGCCTCGATCGTGTAATGGATCTGCTGGGTCACGAAACGCGCGCCCCGCGCCCGTTCGGCGGCCATCTGCGATTTCATGATGTGCCAGCCGGAATAGTTGGAGCAGCCCGCATAGCGGATCTTGCCGTCAGAGATCAGCCGGTCCAACGCCTCCATCTTCTCTTCCACCGGGGTGGTGCCATCCCATTCGTGGATGAAGTAGATGTCGATATGATCGGTGCGCAGCCGCTTCAGGCTTTTTTCGCATTCGCGGATCAGGTGCCAGCGGCTTGTGCCTTCGTCATTCGGCCCGTCACCCACCCGCATCCGCGCCTTGGAGGTGATCAGCGCGCGGTCGCGGCGGCCTTCCAGCACTTCGCCAAGGATGTCTTCGGCCACGCCCATCGAATACATGTTAGCGCAGTCGAATGTGTTGACGCCATGGTCTAGGCACAGGTCAACCAGCCTGCGCGCCTCGGCCACGCCCTGATTGCCCACCCGGCCAAAGGGGCCAACGCCACCAAAGGTAAAAGTCCCCATAGATATGGCGGAAACCTTCAACCCCGACTGTCCCAGCGTGCGGTATTCCATTCTGCATTCCTCCCGTTGCGCCTGCAGGTTTGCGCGGCTAGGTACTCTTGGCAAGCCCTTCAGATGCGTCCAGCGCCTGCCGCATCGCCGCGACGGCGGCATCAATTCGGGGTGGGTCTTTCAGAAGGCTTCCGCCCAGCAGATAGACGACATCCTGCCCATACATGGCCTGCATGTCGGCGGCACGGGCCACACTCATCCCGCCGCCGGGGCTTGGCAGCAAGGGCAGGCCGGGGCCATCCGGGGCGCGGCAGGCCGTGGCGATCTGCGCGCATTCTGCCGCGCTGAAGCCAAAGCGTCCGCCCACATTCGGAAAGACCGAAATGTCGGACCCGGCCAGCCGCTGGATCGTGCCAAACAGAACGCCGTGGTCGATCCCTGTATCAGGCGACAGCACGAAAGGACCAAGAAAGGACGGATGCGTCATAATCGGCAGGTTCAGTTCCGCATCCTGCGAGATGCGATGGACAAGGCCAAAACCGAACAGTCCCGGCATGACCAGAACGCCATCGGCACCCGCATCTTTTAGGAACTTCAGATTGGCCTCGATATCTGTCGCCGGGCCCGACAGGTTGGGGAAATAGAGCGTCTTGTGTCCCGTTTCCTCCCGCGCCTTGCGCATGGCAGTGCAGACAGCCTCCACCCGCGCGCGGAAGGGGGCGGTCGGTTGGCCTGCAAGGCCATGATCCTCCTTCACGATATCCGCCCCACCGCGCACACAGCCCGCGGCAAGGGCGGCGAAGGCGTCGGGGGGCAGGCCCATGGGCTTGAGCACGGGCGCGATCATCCCACCCGTCGCGCGGCCACACAGGGCCCGGATCCCGGTAATGCCGAAACGCGGGCCGGGAAAGCGGCGCACCATCTCTGGCCCAGGATCGATGCCAGTCACGCGGAGCCCTTGCTGGATCGAGGAATTGCCAAAGACCACGTTCAGGAACTGGGTGAACTCCGCCCCCGCGCTGTCGGGCGCATAGGAGATACGGGTCTGCCAGACATCTTCGGCCAGAGGCTCAAGGTCTTCGACCCGGCCAAGCATCTCATCTTCCACATAGCCCGGCGGCACCACATCGCGCGGAATTTCCACGGTCTGTTCCAGCGCGATCCCGTCAGCACGGGCCTGCGCCACCGCCCGGCTGGTGGCACGGATGCGGTAGGTGACGGTAAACCGGGCAGCCATCACAGCGCCTCGGCCTTGACCAGCGAATGGACCGCATCAATCCGCACGGCATCCAGGGCGTCATGGTCGATCCCGGTGGCCTGCCCTGTCAGGCATTCGACAGCGCGCACCAGCGCCAGCGCATCCATGCCGTAATAGGTCATCAGATAGGGGCGCGAGCCGCCATGGGCATAGGTATCTTGCAAGCCAAGGCGGATCAGGCGGCGGGCCAGTCCCGCCTCGGCCAGGGCTTCGGCCACCATAGACCCGATGCCGCCGGTGATCAGGTGATTTTCCAGCGTCACGACGCCGTGGCGCACGCTGGCCGCGTGATCCACGATCTGCGCTGCATCAAAGGGTTTGAGCGTATTGAGATGCAGATGCCGGACAGAGACGCCCGCCCGTGCCAGGGCGCCCCGGGCGCGGATCGCCTCTTCCGTGGTGATGCCGGAGGTCACGACCAGAACATCCGTGCCCTCGGACAGCACCCGCATCTGCCCGATCTTCAGCGGGCTGGTGAACAGGCGCGGCACGGCGCCGCGCAGGATGCGGCAATAAACCGGGCCATCGACGGTATCTGCCTCGGCCACGATGCTTTCCACTTCGGTGGCGTCGCCTGCCTCCAGCACCGTCATGTTGGGGATCGTGCGCATGACCGAGATATCCTCGATCGCCTGATGGGTCATGCCGCCGGGGGTGGTCACGCCGGGCAGAAAGCCCATCAGCCGCACGTTGCGGCGCGGATAGGCGATGGACGCCATCAACTGGTCATAGGGGCGGCGATACAGAAAGACGCCGAAGGAATGCAGAAAGGGCCGAAAGCCGGCAAGGCCAAGCCCGCCCGCGAAAGAGAGCATGTTCTGCTCCGCCATGCCCAAAGACAGGAACTGCCCGGGGTGGCGGTCGCGGAACCCGTCAACCTCGCAGCTCGAGGTCAGGTCGGCAGACAGGCAGAGCACTTCGGGGTGTTGCGTGGCATAGGCCTCGAAGGCTGTGGCATAGGGGCGGTTGACCATCTCCATGTCAGTGGGCCTCCAGCACGACGGGGGCGATGCCCAGTTCGGCGGCAATCTCGGTGTTCATGCGGGCGCGCTCTTCTTCGGATTTGAAGCGGACGTAATGCAGGCGGGGAAAGCGGCTCATCAGGCTTTCCATGCCCTGCGTGGGCCGCGAATGGGCCAGAACAATCAGCGGGCGGCCCGGATGGGGGGTGGCAGCAGCGGCGCGCATGGCCTTCAGGTCATGGGCATCGCATTCGGCCACGACCGCGCCAAAGTCGCGGAACTTGGTGGCGATGTCGCCCACCGTCATCACGTCATCCATCGCGCCATCGCATTGCTGGCGGTTCACATCCATGATCGCCCAAAGGTTGTCGATCCCGTGATGGGCCGCGGCCTGAACCGCTTCCCAGGTCTGGCCCTCCTGCACCTCGCCATCCGACATGAACACGCAGACCCGGCCCGTATGGCCAAGCCGCTTGCGCCCCCAGGCCAGGCCCGCGGCGGTGGAAAGCCCGATCCCCAGCGTGCCGTTATGCACTTCCATGCCCGGCGAATGTTCGGCACCGATCATTTCGACCGAGGAGCCATCCTTGTTGAACATCTCAAGCCCTTCGGGGGCCATGCGGCCCACTTCGATCAGGCAGGCATAGGCGACAAGCGCGTAATGGGCGGGGGCGATGAACAGGCGGTCATGCACCGCGTCGAAAGGCCCGTTGTAGCCCGCGCCGGTGACATAGCCGGCATTGCCCGCCGAGGGCACGCCCGAGAAGGGCGGCGGCACCATGGGCATGGTCGATGGGCCAAGGTTCAGGGCCTCGTTATACAAAAAGGCCAGTTGCTCGGCCGCCGAACAGGCCTGGCTCAGATAGCCGCCGTTGTTGCGGATCGTGTGTTCGAACACACGGGCGCGAATGCTGTGTGCGACCTCTTCGGTGGTCTTTTCGTTGCGCAAGGGCCTCTCCCGGTCAAAGGGGGCGGGCCATCTCTGGCCCGCCCGAAACAGTGGTCAGCGCGGCGGCAGGGTCATCCAAGGCGCCATGGCGACATCGGCATGGGCGAAGGCGGGCAGTTTCGCGCCCAGTTCTTCCATGTTCTTGATGTCGAGGTCATTCAGCATGGTCTGCGTGATCAGCGTGGGCGGCACAATCACCTGCGCACCGGGGTTTTCCCCGGCCAGCAGCAGCGCCAGCGTGCGCACCGAAACCTCGCCCACCACGGCGGGGTTGGTGGCGGCGGTGGCCTTCCAGGAAGACCCCGCTTCGCGCATCAACTGGATATCGGCGGTCGAGACATCGGCGGAATAGATCGAGACCTGACCCGACATGCCTGCCTCGTCCACTGCGATCTTCACGCCCTTTGCGAATTCGTCATAGGGGGCGAAGATCACCTGAATGTTCGGATTGGCCGACAGGACGGACCGGGCCTGGTTGGCAACGGAATTGGCGATGGGGTTGTCCAGCGTGCCGAACATCGCAACTTCGTTGATCCCGGGATTGGCGGCCTTCACCTCTGCCCAGACGGCGGCGCGGCGATCCAGCGGCGCAATGCCCGCCACATGGACAAAGCCCGCCACCCATTCCGTGCCGTGGTCGGCAATGGCCTGATCCAGCGCCAGTTGTGCCAGCGCGGCGTCGGACTGTTCCACCTGCGGGATGGCGGGGTTTTCGACGTTCACGTCAAAGGCCACAACCTTGATGCCCGCATCGACCGCGCGCTGCGCGGCTTCCTTCATTGACTCGGTCAGGCCGTGCTGGATGATGATGCCATCCACGCCAAGCGCAATCGCCTGATCGACCATATCGGCCTGAAGGGCTGCATCCTGACGGCTGTCGAAAACCTGAAGATTCACGCCAAGCGCTGCGGCCTGCTTTTCCACGCCAGACAGATAGGCCTGGAAGAAATCCCCGGTGGAGAGATAGCGCACCAGCGCGATGTCCACCTGACCGGGGTTGTCAAAGGGGGCAGGCGCGGTCTGCGCAAGTCCAAGGCTGGGCAGCAGTGCAACGCTTGCCACGAGTGCGGCGAAAGTTCTTCTGGAGATCATCGGTTCCTCCCTTGCTCCATGAAATAGGAATGTCCCGTGGACCTAATCCTGCTGCGGCCCGCGGAACGGTCGTATCATCCGCGTGCCCGGCCAACCCGGCCGGACAACGCGAAGGTAAAAACAAGCGCGACGACAAGAACCGCACCCTTGATGAAATCCTGCGTGTAATAGGGGGCGTTCATCATGGTCAGCCCTTGCAACAGGATGCCGACGAACAGCGCGCCAACCGCCGTGCCAAAAGCATTGGGCTTCGCCGCGCCCAGCACGGCAAAGCCGATCAGCGCGGCGGCAACGCTGTCCAGTAGCAGGTTGTTGCCCGAAGCCACATCTCCCCGGCCCAGACGGGCGGCCAACAGAATCCCGCCAATTGAGGCCATGACGCCCGAAATGACATAGGCCAGGATGCGATACCCGGCGACATTGATGCCTGCCAGCGCGGCGGCCTGAGCATTCGACCCGATGGCATACATCACCCGGCCATGGCGCGTCAGTTCCAGAAAGCCCCAGACCAGCACGGCGATCACGATCAGGAAGACGACCGACAGGGGCACTAGATCAGGAAGGATGAAATCGATCCGATGCCGCCCCAGCATCAGGAAGTTTTCGGCAAAAGCGCCAGTGGCCGCAGTGCCATCGGACAGCATCATCCCGGTCGAGATGGAATTCCCCTGTGTCGGAATACGTTGCAGCCCCACGAGTAGGAACATCATGCCCAGGGTGGCCAGAAGGTCCGGCACCCGCATCTTGACGATGAGCAAGCCATTCACAAGCCCGACAAGCGCGCCCATGCCAAGACAGAATACCACCGCCGCCACAGCGCCCATGTCCCAGATCACCATCACATAGGCCGATAGCATCATGGCCGATGTCGCCACCGCGCCGATCGACAGGTCGAACCCGTCCACCACCAGCGTCGCGGTCACGCCCAAGGCCAGAATTCCGGTGATCGCCACCGATTGCAGGATGAACACCGCGCTTTGCGGTGAAAGGAAGGCGGGGCGCGCGATGGAAAAGACTACGATCAGCCCGGCCATCAGCAGCAGAAAGCCATAGCGAATGGCCAGATCGGTCAACGAAAGGGGTTTCATGCTGGAATATCCGTTCTGTCTGCGGCACCCGCCACTTCGGCCATCAGGCGAGGCAGGTCGATGTTTTCATTGCGATGATCGCCGACGATGGTGTGTTCGCTCATCACCAAGATCCGGTCGGCCACTTCCAGCGCCTCATCCAGTTCTGCGCAGAGCACCAGCGTGGTGCGGCTTGCGGCACTGGCGCGTATGCGGCGGCCGATGTCTTGCCGGGCCTGAATGTCTACGCCCTGAAATGGCTCATCCAGGATCAGCAGCCGGCTCGGCTCGGCCAGCCAGCGGCCGACGACCACCTTCTGCTGGTTACCACCGGAAAGGGTCAGGATCCCATCGCGCGGGCCTTGGCAGACGACGCCCATGTCACGGATCATGCGCAGCGCAAGCGTCCGTTCAGACGCGCGCCGCATCAGGCCAAGGGGGCCTGCATGGCGCGGCGTAAAGGGCAGCGTCAGGTTCTGCTGGATGTCGAAGCCGGGGATCACGGCATTGATCAGCCGGTCCTTGGCGGCCAGGAACACCCCTGCCGCCACGCCCTGCGCTGGGTTGGCCGGGGCATGAGGGTGCCCATCCAGCCACATCTGACCGGCAAAGGGCCGGTCCAGCCCGAACAGCACGCTGGCCAAGGCAGATTTGCCCGAACCGACCAGCCCGGTCAGCGCCACAACCTCGTTCGCATGCAGGCGCAGGTCGAAGGGGCGCGCATCGGGCCGGAGCCTGAGGCCCCGCGCCTCCAGCATCAATGCGCCGGGGGGCGGAATGGCGATGTCCACCTCCGTGATCTCATGCCCCAGCATGGCGCGCACGGCACCGGAATAATCCAGCTTCTCGCCCTCAAACAGTCCAGAGACCTGACCGTCGCGCATGGAAACGATCCGATCCGCGAGGCGGCGGATATCTGACATGCGGTGCGAAATATAGAGGATCGCGACACCTTCGCTGCGCAACCGGTCAATCAACGCGAAAAGGCGCTGCGCCTCGGCCAGAGACAGGGAGGAAGTGGGTTCATCAAGAATAAGCAGTTTCGGGCTGCGCGCCATGGCGCGGGCAATCGCCACAAGCTGGCGGTCGGCCAGCGGCAAGCCCACGACGGGGCGCGTGACATCGATCTCCAGCCCTACGGCAGCTGCGATCTGCCGGGCCTCTGCGCGCATACGGCGAGCGTTCAGGAAAACGGCGCCCCCTTCGGCAAGGGAATCGAGCAGAAGGTTCGAGGCCACGTCCAAATCAGGCACCACACCATCGTTGATGTTCTGATGCACGGTCACCACACCTGCGCGAAGTGCAGCAGCGGGGCCTTCAGGAGCAAAGAAGCTGTCGTTCAGCCGGACCTCTCCGCCATCGGCGCGATGCACGCCGCACAGCACTTTGACCAGCGTGGATTTTCCGGCACCATTCGCACCCATCAGCACCGTCACCTGACCGGCGGGCAGGTCAAGATCAACACCGCGAAGCACGGCGTTTCGCCCAAAGGCCTTGGTCAGCCCGCGGATGGT